>JAENWO010000018.1 GCA_016649925.1 Actinomycetales bacterium | reverse complement strand
TTCTCACCCCGTCGGCGCTTGGGCGAGGTGCGTTCGTCGCGCCGTCGTACCGCCAGGGAGCGGGCTGAGAGCACGACGGCCCAAAGGGCACCGGTGGGAGCGGCACCGGTGGGAGCGGCACCAGCGTGGGCGGCGGGCGCGGGGCGGTCGGCTCTGTCCGTCTGCCCGGCTGCGGTGTCGTTGGCCTGTTGGGCCAGCGCCTCCAGCAGCGCGGTGTTGGTCGCGGAGGCGAGGCCGCCGTCGGCGCCGGTAAGCGCGTGCAGCTCGGCGCCCAACGGCAACCAGCACCCGGCGGCGTGCAGGGCGTGCGCCTGCGTGCGCAGAACCTCGCCGGTGGGGCCGTCGGCGAGGACCTCGCCGGACTCGGCCAGCACGATCGCGCGCGGTGGCAGGCCCGCCAGTCCCTCGGGGCCGGCGAGGTCGTCGAGGCGGTGCTCGACGAGGACGACGGCCGGCCCGTACCGCTCAACCGCCACGGTGAGGGCGTTCCGGACGTCTGCCACGCCTGCGGGGTCGAGCATCGAGGTGGGTTCGTCCAGCAGCAGCACGGTCGGCTCGGTCACCAGCGCGGCGGCCAGTGCCACCCGCTGGGACTCCCCGCCGGAGAGCTGGGCGGTGGAGCGGTGGCGCAGGGCGGCGGCGCCCACCGCCCGCAGCGCCTCGTCGATGCGCGCGCTGATGGTGGCGGGGTCGGTCGCCCGGTTCTCCAGGGGCAGGGCCAGCTCCTGCTCGACGTCGGGCAGGCACACCGCAGAGCTCGGGTCCTGAGCGAGCACGCCCACGTGCCGGGAGAGCTCCACCACCGAAGTCTGGGCAGTGGGCGTGCCGGCCACGGTGACCTGCCCGGCAAGCTCCGCGGCGATGGTGTGCGGGATGACCCCGGTGATGGTCTGCAGCACGGTGGACTTCCCCGAGCCGGAAGCCCCGAAGACGATCACCTGCTCCCCGGGCGTCAGGTGCAAGGAGACCTTCCGCAGCACCGGCTCGCTGCGCCGGGGGAAGCGCACCGAGACCTCCTCGAGCGCCACGAGTGCACCGATGCCCTCGCGCGCCGTCTCAGCCACGCCGGTTCACCTCTGCCGCGCGGCCGATCGCGAAGTTGTCCACCACACCGGTCCTGGCGAGGGCGTCCACGATCACCTTGGCCAGCAGGCCACCGAGGACGATCCCGGAGAGGACCTGGATGCCCAGCCGCAGGGCAAGGATGTCCTGTCCGTACCAGCCGGAGCGGAAGGCGGAGTAGAAGAACACCAGGCCCGCGCCGAGCAGGCCGGAGACGGCGTAGGTGAGCCAGCCGTACCGGCGGTAGCGGGTGGCCATGAAGGGCAGCTCGCTGCCCAGTCCCTGGATGGCTGCAGCGATCATGAGCGTGGGACCGACCGGGGAGCCGAGGAAGATGACCTCGACCATCGAGGCGAGCACCTCGGCGATGACTCCGGCGAACGGCCGGCGCACGATGGCGATGACGATCGGGGCGACCAGGAGCCAGCCGCCGAACAGGAAGTGCTGGGCGAGGTCACCGGCCGGACCCATGAGGATGGCCAACCCGTTCCAGGCCTGCACCAGCACCCAGTACAGGAAGCCGAAGACGACACCGAGCACGACCATCAGGACGAGATCCTTCAGGTCCCAGGAGACGGCGCGCGGGCGGCGCTCGGGGCGGGATGTTGGGGAGGACATGAGAGGTTCCTTGTCTTCGTCAGAAACATGACGGCAAGAAGCCGCCGTGGGCACCCGCCGGGGCCCGACAGGTGGTGAGGAGCAGCGCAGCGGTGGCGGTTACCCAGCGGCGGCGGGGCTGGGTGAGCCCACCGAGACCGTCAGGTGCGAGACCACGTGTGGCACCTGGCAGCCCACCTTCGCCCAGGCGTCGGCGGCCGTGGCCAGGACGTCGGCCACGTCACCGGTGAGCTTGGTGGCGTAGTGCGCAGCGCTGACGGCGGTGCCGCGTCGCAGAGCGGAGGCTATGGCGCTCTCGATATGGTCCATATGCGCGCCGGCGCCCGCGTCGCCGTCGAGCAGGGGGTACAGCGACCACTGGGCGATCGCGGGCACACCGGTGACCTCGATGCGGACGGGTTCCGGACTGGGCAACCCGGTCATGGACAGGTCGCAGGCCACCTCGCCCGGGCAGCCACGAGAGAGCAGCACGTGGGCGACCACGTGCCCGCCACCGCTGCGTCGGGAGGCGGCGGCGATGACCGAGGCCAGGTAGGCCATCAGGCGCTGCTCAGCCGGCTCCTCGGCCGCGCCGACGTAGGTGCTCACCTCATCGGTCTCGATCAGCAGGCCCTGGGTGAGCCCGGCGCGCCGGGCGTCCTCCAACGCACCGAGGATCACCTCGACGAAGTCGTCGCAGTGTGGGTGGATGCTGAAGCGCATCCCGATCCCGAGCTGCTGCGGTGTGGCGCCGGGACGGTGGACGGCTTGGTCGTCCAGGTGTGTGCTCATTGCGGTCCCTCTCTCGGGCCCGCGGGTAGATGGAGACGCACCGCCCGTACGCCGGTGTGTGCCCTGCTCCCTACGCCGGTACGAACCGGATCAGGTGGACGGGTCTGCGGACGGTCCGCACTCTCAGCGCTCCTGCGCTCCCCGGGGGTCAGACCTCAACCTACTCACGCCGTCGCGCCACTGTCCAGATTCCCACCAGCAGGCGAGACTCCTGTCAGGCGCGGTCGGCGGCAGCACAGTCGCTGCCGAACGCGTCATGTGACGTCTCCTTGAACGGTGGTCATGCCGTGAGATCGCGCCGGCGGAAGCCGACCAGGCCGATGGCGGCGAGCACCGCGGTCAGCCCGGAGATGACGAGGAGTGGTCGTGCCTGGCACCTGCATCTGCACCTGCACCTGCACCCAACCGGTGGTGGTAGATTTGGCCGTAGAGCAAGCACGTGCTCCGGGGTCGGTGTAATTCCGAGCCGGCGGTGACAGTCCGCGACCCGTACGCCCCTGGGCGTCCGGTTGACCTGGTGGAACTCCAGGACCGACGGTGAAAGTCCGGATGGGAGGAAGCACGTGGCGCCGTCGCGGGCCACCGGTCCGTGCCCCGGCGCCACCTCCTGCGTCGTCTCCTCGCCCGGGTCCATGTGCCGACCGATGAGGAGAGCACTTTGGACCTGGCCCGAACCGCCATGGAAAACGCTGCGCTGGAGCGGGCCCTGGACCTCGCGGCGCGCGGCCCCCTTCATGGCGGCAACCCGCGTGTCGGCTGCGTGCTCCTGGCCGCCGACGGCGCGGTCGTCGCCGAGGGGTGGCACCGGGGCGCCGGCACCTCGCACGCCGAGGCCGCCGCCCTGGCCTCCGTGGCGCCCCAGGACCGGGCCCGCCTGGTGGGCGGCACGGCGGTGGTCACCCTTGAGCCTTGCCACCACACCGGTCGCACCCCGCCGTGCTCGCGCGCGTTGCACGTCACTGGCCTCGCCCGGGTGGTCCACGCCGTCGACGACCCCAACCCGAAGGCCCGTGGCGGCGGGGACTGGCTGCGCGCCCAGGGTGTTGACGTCGTCACGGCCGCCGAGGCGGGGCTGCGTGCCGACCTCGTCACCCGGGCCCGGGAGCTGCTGATCTCGTGGGCCACCGGGGGCGTGCGGCGTCGGCCCTGGCTCATCGCCAAGACGGCGACCACCCTGGACGGGCGGGTAGCGGCCACGGACGGGACGAGCCGGTGGATCACCGGGCCCGAGGCCCGCGCCCAGGTTCACGCGGTGCGGGCCCAGGTCGACGCGATCGTCGTGGGCACCGGAACCGTGCTGGCCGACGACCCCGCACTGACGGCACGCAACCCTGACGGCGCCTTGGCTGCGCACCAGCCGCTGCGGGTCGTCGTTGGCGAGCGTCCAGTCCCCGCCGGCGCGGAACTGCGCAGCGGCCCGGGGCAGTGGCTCCACTACCCCACTCGCGACCTGACCGCGGTGCTCGACGAGCTCCACGGCCGCGGCATGCGACACGTGCTCCTCGAAGGCGGCCCCACGGTGCTCACCGCGGCGCTGCGCGCGGGCCTGGTCGACGAGCTGCATGCCTACGTCGCACCGGTGCTGCTCGGCGCCGGGCCGGGAGCGGTGGCCGATCTCGGCATCACCACCATCGGCCAGGCGCAGCGCTGGCGCACCACGTCGATCCGGCGGCTGGGGGACGACGTCCTCCTGACCGCCTTGAGAACCCCTACCGGAGGAGACGCCTGATGTTCACGGGACTCGTCGAGGAGATCGGCACGATCCGCTCTCGGCAGGAGGTCGACGGGGCCGTGCTGCTCTCCGTGGGCGCCCGCACCGTCGTGCGCGGCCTGGCGCTCGGGGACTCGGTCTGTGTCGCAGGCGTGTGCCTGACCGTCACCGATCACGACGATGACGGATTCGTCGCCGACGTCATGCCCGAGTCGCTCGAGCGCACGAGCCTGGGCCGGCTCGAACCCGGCGCCCCGGTCAACCTCGAGCGCGCCATCCAGGCCAACGCCCGTCTCGGTGGGCACATCGTTCAGGGGCACGTCGACGGGGTCGGCACCGTCCTGCGGCGCGAGCCCGGGCCCCGTTGGGAGGAGGTGACGATCGAGCTGCCCGCCACGCTCGCGAAATACGTGGCCGAGAAGGGTTCGGTGGCGGTGGAGGGCGTGTCCTTGACGGTCACCGACGTCACCGGCACCACCTTTGGCGTCGCACTCATCCCGACGACGCTCGCCCAGACCACTCTGGGCGGGCTGGCCGTGGGTAGCCCCGTCAACCTCGAGGTCGACGTCGTGGCGAAGTACGTCGAGCGGCTGCTGACCGCAGGTGCCCGGTGAGCGCGGATCCGGCCTCGGGCCGCGCCGCGCCAGGACCTGTCGAGGAGGCCCTCGACGCACTGCGGCACGGGCGGCCCGTCCTCGTGGTCGACAACCCGGACCGCGAGAACGAGGTCGACGTCGTGCTGGCCGCGTCCACCACGAACGAGCGGTGGGTAGCGTGGACGATTCGGCACTCCTCCGGGTACCTGTGCGCCCCCATGCCGGCCGCCCGTGCCGACGCCCTCGACCTACCACTGATGGTGCCGCGCTCGCAGGACCCGCGTCGCACCGCCTACACGGTCACGGTCGACGCCGCGCGCGGCGTGACCACCGGGATCTCCGCCGCGGACCGCACGAGCACGCTCAAGATCCTCGCCGAACCGGCCTCGGGCCCGGGCGACGTCATCCGCCCCGGGCACGTGCTGCCGTTGCGCGCCGTCCCCGGAGGGGTGCTGCACCGGGCCGGTCACACCGAGGCCGCCGTTGACCTGTGCCGCCTGGCCGGGGTCGGCCCGGTCGCCGCCATCGCCGAGCTGATCAACGACGACGGCACGATGATGCGCCAGCCGGACGCCGCTGCCCTGGCGGCGGTCGAGGGCCTCGTGCTGCTCACCATCGCCGACCTCATCACCTGGCGCCGCGAGCACGACGACGACGACGCCGCCACCGAGCAGACCGCCGCCGCCGCGGCGGAGCGCGTGCACATCACCGGGACGGCCTTCCTGCCCACGGCTTTCGGGGCGTTCACCGTCTACGGCTACCGGGACCTGCACACAGGCGCCGAGCACGTGGCCCTGGTGGCATCGCAGCCCGAGGGCGCGCCGGACCGCCCGCCGCTGGTGCGCGTGCACTCGGAGTGCTTGACCGGTGACGCCTTCGGCTCCCTGCGGTGCGACTGCGGCCCGCAGCTGCAAGCGGCCATGCGGCGCGTCGCCCGCGAGGGCGGGGTGATCGTCTACCTGGGCGGGCACGAGGGCCGTGGCATCGGCCTGCTGCCCAAAATCAGCGCCTACGGCCTGCAGGACACCGGCCTCGACACCGTCGAAGCGAACCTGCGCCTGGGCTGGCCCGCGGACCGGCGCGAGTACGGCGCGGCCGCCGCGATCCTCGCCGACCTCGGCCTGGAGCACGTGCGGCTGATGACGAACAATCCGGCCAAGGTCTCCGGCCTCGTCGCCAACGGCATCGTGATCAGCGACATCGTCGGCATCGAGGTCGGGCTGACCGAGCACAACCGGGACTACCTCATGACCAAGAAGACAACCATGGGCCATCACCTGCCGAGCCTGGGCGCCAGGGCGTGGCCGGACCACCAGGAGGATGAGTGATGAGCGGAGCAGGAGCACCGAAGCTGCAGGTCGACGGGACGGGGCTGAAGGTCGTCGTCGTCGCCGCCCAGTGGCACACCGAGGTCATGAACGGACTCCTCGCCGGCGCCCGGCGGGCGCTCGAGCAGGCGCACGTAACCCCCACCGTCGTGCGGGTGCCCGGGTCCTTCGAGCTGCCCGTGGTGGCAGCCGAGGCAGCCCGAGGCGGCGCCGACGCCGTCGTCGCCCTCGGCGTGGTCATCCGCGGCGGCACCCCGCACTTCGACTACGTGTGCCAGGCCGTCACCTGGGGGCTGACGGAGGTCACGGTGCGCACCGGAGTGCCGGTCGGCTTCGGCGTCCTCACCACCGATGACGAGCGCCAGGCCCTGGATCGGGCGGGCCTGCCCGGCTCGGGCGAGGACAAGGGGGCCGAGGCGGCCGTGGCGGCCGTGGTCACCGCGCTGGCGCTGCGTGGGCTGCGTGGTGCCGTCGTCGAGGCCCAAGATGGCGTCCCTCGGGCGTAGCGGGCCGGTAGCGTGAGTCTCGTGGCAGCACGTGGAGGCAGCCCAACGGCTGCTCAGCTGGCTGTTGCGGGAGTGGCCCACCGTGCGGCGCCCGACGGCCACCGCACCATCGACACACGACGTGAAGAACTTCGCGGGTACTCAGCGGCGAGAGCGCGCACGGACAACCACGCCCATCGCAACGTGACTCGAACGATGCTGGCGGCAGCGGCGTTCGTGCAGGTGGCGCACGTGCCGAAGATCTCTACGGTGGGGGCGACGTTGGTGAAGCCCTCGGTGTTCGCGACACGTGCCAGCCACGACTCTATTTCTCGGCCGGAGATCTCGACGGTGCGTCCGCGAGTTCGGCACACCAGGTGGTGGTGGGTTGTTGTGCCACATCGCCGGGAGATGGCCTCGCCATCGTCAGCGCGCGCCGCGTCGACCTCGCCCTGGTCGACGAGGGCTTGCAGATGGCGGTAGACGGTGGCGCAGGCCGACGCGGTGGGCCTGCCGGCGCAGCTCGGTGTGCAGGTCTTGAGCGCTACGGAAGGCATCGTTCGCCGCCAGCACGGCCAGCACCGCGCCGCCCTGGCGGGTGGTGCGTTGGCGCGTGCCCAGCCCGCAGCCAGGGGCAGGCGATCCAGGTCCAGCGCTGGCCGCTTGCCCGCCGCGGTCGGAGTCGCTCAGTGCTCGTCCCAGTGGTCGTCGTGTGCGGCGTGCCCTGGGTGCCGGGTGCTGGTCAGGAACGCACGAGTCGGGCGATCGCGGCGGAGGCCTCTTTGACCTTCTCCTCACCCTGCTCGTGGGAGGCCCGGGCGGCGTCGACGACGCAGTGGCTCAGGTGGTCCTCGAGCAGGCCCAGGCCGACGGCCTGCAGGGCCTTCGTGACGGCGGAGATCTGCGTGAGGACGTCGATGCAGTACGTGTCCTTCTCCACCATGCGCGCAATGCCGCGGACCTGTCCCTCCACGCGGCGCAGCCGCTTGAGGTAGGCCTCCTTGTCGTCGTCGTAGCCGGGCGGGTGGCCGGCATGGGCGGCCTCCTGAAGGTGTTCGCTCATGGTCCTTACCCTCTCGACGGCGTGTTTCCCTCATCCAAGCATACCCCCAGAGGGTATTCCTTGTACCCAGAGTGTGGGCAGCCGACAACAGATCGGTCACGATCGGTGCGATCTTGCATCGATCCGGTCTCACCGGCCCGGGAGCATGTCCCAGCCCCCTTGCGGTGGCGACATGAGGAGATCACGTCACGGACGTCTGAGCCGGGCCGCACGCGTGGTCGCCGCGAGCGCGGTCCTGGCCACCGTCGTCGTGGTGGCGGCCACCGTCGTCGTGGCGCCCAGTCCGGCACAGGCATGCGCGTGCGGGGGGTTCGTGGCCGGCGACGGCTACGAGGGCTCCGTCAACCGCGAGCTCGCCGCGCTCACCTGTCGATCCTGCTCGTCCTCGGTCTGCTGGCGGCCCTGATCGGTGGCTCTCCCTCATCCGGGTGCGCCGCAACGGCCGGGCCCGATCGGCGCAGGGGTGGTCGCTCCCCCGGGCCGTTCGGTTCAGCAAGACTTGTTCGCACGACCGCACCGGTCCGTGGCGCTACCGTGGGCGGGTGCGGCTCGGCGTTCTCGACATCGGTTCCAACACCGTCCACCTCCTCGTGGTCGACGTGGTCCGGGGCGCCCGGCCGGTACCGGCCGTCGACAAGCGCAGTGTGCTGCGGCTCATGCAGTACATCGAGGACGACGGGTCCATCAGTACCGACGGCGTGGCCCTGCTCGCCCGCGCGGTGGACTCTGCGATGCGGTCGGCTCGTGCTGAACGCGTTGACGAGATGCTCGTGATGGTCACCTCCGCACTCCGGGAGGCGACCAACGGTGAGGAGGTGCTGGCCGACCTGCGCTCCCGCATCGGCGGCGACGTGCAGGTGCTGTCGGGGCCGGACGAGGCCCGTCTGACGTTCCTCGCTGCCCGCCGCTGGCACGGCTGGGCAGCCGGCCGGCTGCTGGTGCTGGACATCGGCGGCGGCTCACTCGAGGTGGCCAGCGGTGTGGACGAGGAGCCGGACCTGGCGATGTCCCTGCCTCTGGGTGCGGGCCGGTTGACGCGGACCTACCTCTCGCACGACCCACCCAGCCCGAAGGAGCTCAAGCGGCTCCGCTCGGTGGTCAGGTCCGAGCTGAAGCCCCTCGTGGAGGCGATGCGCCGGCTGCCCCCGCCGGATCACGTGGTCGCCACGTCCAAGACGTTCCGCTCCCTGGCGCGGCTGGCCGGAATGCGGGTCAACGACGTGGGGCCGGACGAACGCTGGCAGATGAGCACGTCGTTGCTCTCCGACTGGCTTCCCCGGCTCGCCCGGATCCCCGCCGCGCAACAGATCGTCGCTGGTGCCGTCGTGGCGGAGCAGGTCCTGATCAAGCTCGGTGTCGAGCTCGTCGAGATCTGCCCATGGGCTCTGCGCGAGGGTGCGCTGCTGCGTCGACTCGACCGCACCTGATTCCGCACCGAGGGCCGAGGCTCACCACGCCGTGCGTGAGGGTGCGCGACGGTTGCGTGAGGGTGCGCAGCGACGCGTTGCAGGACCGGTCCCACGGCCCCCCGAGTGCTGGCCATCTCGGCTATGTCTCAACGGGTGAGCAGGATGTCCGACACTCGCGTGCTGGGGGTGGGGTGGCGCGGGCGTCAGCCCAGGTGGCGGACCAGGTCCGCCGCGAGGCCGGTGTAGGAGCCGGGCGTCAGGTGCAGCAGGCGTGCTTCGACGTCGTCGGGCAGGCCCAGGCCCTGGATGAACTCGCGCATCGCGGCTCGGTCCACCCGCCGTCCGCGGGTGAGCTCCTTCAGCCGTTCGTACGGGTCCGCCAGGCCCGCGGCCCCGGCGACGGCCGCCGCCCGCATCGCCGACTGCACCGCCTCGCCCAGCACCTCCCAGTTGCCGTCCAGGTCCCGGGCCATGGCCTCGGCGTCGACGTCGAGCCCGGCCAGGCCTCGGCGCACGTTGTCCAGGGCGAGCAGGGAGTGCCCGAACGCGACGCCGATGTTGCGCTGCGTCGTGGAGTCGGTGAGGTCGCGCTGCAGCCGGGAGGTGACGAGCGTCGCGGACAGGGTGTCCAGCAGCGCGCAGGAGATCTCCAGGTTCGCCTCGGCGTTCTCGAACCGGATCGGGTTGACCTTGTGCGGCATGGTCGAGGACCCGGTGGAGCCCTGCGCGGAGAGCCGCTGCCGGAAGTAGCCGAGGGAGATGTAGGTCCACACGTCGGTGGCCAGGTTGTGCAGCACCCGGTTGAAGCGGGCCATGTCGGCGTAGATCTCGGCCTGCCAGTCGTGGCTCTCGATCTGCGTCGTGAGTGGGTTCCAGGTCAGGCCCAGGCCCTCGACGAACGTGCGCGCGACCTCCTCCCAGTCCGTCCCCGGCACCGAGACGACGTGCGCCCCGTACGTCCCGGTCGCACCGTTGACCTTGCCGAGGTACTCCGCGCCCTCGATCCGCCGGATCTGGCGGCGCAACCGGTACGCGAGCACCGCGAGCTCCTTGCCGAGCGTGACGGGCGTCGCCGGTTGGCCGTGCGTGCGGGCCAGCATCGGCACGGCCGCGTTCGCGTACGCCAGGTTCGCGACGTCGTCGGCCACCGAGCCTGCGGCCGGGAGCCAGACCTTCCCGACGGCGTCGCGCACGGTCAGCGCGTACGCCAGGTTGTTGATGTCCTCGCTCGTGCAGAAGATGTGCACGATCTCTAAGACATCGGGCAGCACCGTGCCCGCCCCGAGGGCCTGCGGGGCGGCAGCCAGGCGACGCTTGAGGAAGTACTCGATCGCCTTGACGTCGTGCCGGGTCTCCGCCTCGAGCTCGGCGAGCTCGGCGATCTGCTCCGCGCCGAAGGTCTGCACCATCTCGCGCAGGTACTCCTGCTCCGCCGGGGAGAGCGAGGGCGCCCCGGGCACGGCGCCCGTGGTTGTGAGGTGGACGAGCCACTCGACCTCGACGTGCAGCCTCGCCCGGTTCAGCGCGGCCTCGGAGAGGTGGTCCACCAGTGGCGAGACGACGGGCCGGTACCGCCCGTCCAGCGGCCCGAGCGCGATCGGCGGGACAAGGTCGGCAAGGGACACGGAGTGATCCATGCCGCTCATCATCCCCCAGGGGAGCCGGCGCCCTCGGCCGTGCTCGGTGTACGGCGCTCAGTGCTCGGCGTACGGCAGCGCGGCCCGGACCGCGGCGTCGGCGTAGCTGCCGCCGAACAGGACCGTGTGCACGAGCAGCGGGTTGAGCTGGTGCAGGTCCACGCGGTGCTGCCAGCCGCGCGCGAGCGGGGAGACCTCCTGGTAGCCCGTGAGCACCTCGTCCAGGTGCGGCTGCCCGAAGAGCGCGAGCATCGCGAGATCGGTCTCGGCGTGCCCGCCGTGCGCGGTCGCGTCGATGAGCACTGCCTCGCCGTCGGCGTCGGCGTCCCACAGGACGTTCCCGTTCCACAGGTCGCCGTGCAGCCGGGCCACGGGGACCGCGCCGTCGGCCCGCTCGCGCACGAGCGCCGGCTGCGGGTGGTCGAGCTCACCGGCGAGCAGCCGCTCGGCTACCGCCTCGATCACGCGCTCGCCCTCGGCGTCGATCAGCCCAAGCCCGACGGCGGTCCTCAAGAACGGGAGGACGCGCCCGGTCGCGTAGAACGCCCCCCAGGACGTTCGCGGCTCCTGCGACGCCTCCGGCAGCGGCTCCTGAGCCATGAAGCCGCGCGTCGAGCCGGGGACCCGGCCGAAGGAGTCCGCCCCAGCGGCGTGCGTGCGGGCAAGTGCGGCGCCGAACGCACCGGCCGCCGTCGGCGTGGCACGGGTGGGGCGCACGCGTTCAAGGTCGAGGACGCCAGGGGCGATGCCGAGGACCTCGACCACCCGTGCGCCGTCGGGCGCCTCGGCGAGCCAGCGCAGGCCGTCGGCCTCCGCGAGGGCGGCGTCCGGATGGCTGAAGTCGGTCTTGCGCCAGGGCATGCTCGGGCCGGCCTCAGTCGGAGAGCTGCGTGCGCACGTACGCCACGACACCGGGCGTCGCGGCGGCCACCTCGTCATAGGTGATCTCGAAGTCACGGCGGTCGCCGTAGTACGGGTCGGCGACCTCCAGATCGTCCTCCGCCACGGCGTCCGGGTCGAAGCTGCGCAGCAGGCGCACCTTCTGAGCGGACTCCTCGTCCGGGGCGAGCGCGCGCAGCGTGTCCACGTGGCTGTAGTCCAGGGCGAGGACGAGGTCGACGTCATCGAAGTTCTCGGCCGAGAACTTGCGCGCCCGGTGGTCGTGGAGGGTGTGGCCCTTCAGCCGTAGGACCGCGAGCGCACGGTGGTCGGCATCGTCACCCAGGTGCCACTCGCCGGTCCCCGCGGAGGCCACCAGCACCCGGTCGCCGAGGCCGGCCTCCTCCATCGCCGTGCGGAGGACCACCTCCCCGATGGGAGAGCGGCAGATGTTCCCGGTGCAGACCACGGAGATGGTGTAGAGGTCGCTCATACCGAGCATTGTGGTCACATCCGCCCGGCAGTTGCATCCCTGCGCGTGTCGGATGTCCACAGGTGCGCGCTCCTGACGCGTCCTTCCCGGGATTCCCCGACGAGTCCCGAGGGGTCCCTGCACCCTCATAGCGTCGCGGCAGGAGAGGTGACCCACACCTCGGTTCTTTGGGGTGCATCATGCGTTATCCGTTGCCGCGCACGTTCCGTCCCGTGGTCCCTTCGCAGGCCGTCGCCTCGGGGTTGCTGGCCGCGGGATCGAGGGAGGTGGATACGGCGGTCGGTGTGTTCGGGACGGTCCTGCCGACGAGCTGGGACTCCGTGGCCGCTGCCGGGTACCGCCGCCGGGTCGAGGGGCTGGTCCGGTCCGCCCAGCGCCTGTCCGGGTTGTTGGAAGTGGGTGCGGGCGCCGCGCGCCTGCACGAGCAGGAGATCGAGGCCACGCGTTCCGCGCTCGCCGGCGGTGGCCCGATGCCGGTATGAGCCGCCTCGATGCCGTGCCGGACGGGTCCGTCAGCAGCTCCGACGCGAACAACGCGGCCACCCAGCTGACCGTGCACGGGGTGGCCCTCGACGTCGACACCGCCGAGCTGCGTGCGCTCGCGAACACCCTGGCGCGGGCCGCCGAGCGGATCCGCGGGGCGATGGCCTTCGCCCGGCGCGCCTGCGGGGTGCTCGCCCTCACCGCGCCGTTGGCTCCCACCTCCGGTGCGCGGGCCACCGGTCACGTCTGGGACGCGCTGCTCGCCGGGGCGTACGCCCTGGAGCGGGCCGAGTCCCTGGTCGCTTCGCTGGAGCGGGCGGCCGGCGACTACGAGCAGGCCGAGCAGGACGCCGAGCGGCGGATGGCCCGGTTCATGGTGCCTCGGCCGCCGTCGGTGCCGTGGGCGATGCTGACCCCCGATTACTGGCTCCGGCTTCCCGGGTTGCTCGGACTGACCGCCCTCGAGGGCCTGCGCCGGGGGCAGCGCTCGCCGAGCGACCCGCAGTTCGGCGAACTCGTCCAGGAGTTGGCCTGGACCATCACCGGGGGAGATGAGTACCCCGCGTTCCTTCCACACGCCGACGAACCGATCCAGCGACTGGCGGGACTGGTGGGGCTGACGGCGACGTACGGCCTGGGGGTGAGCAGCCGCGCGAGCGTGCGCCAGGTCGACCCGCCGGGTGTGTCACCGGGTGCCGCGCCGCTGGCACCGACCGGTCCGGCCGCCTCGAGCGTCACCGACCTGGTCGCGGGGATGTACGAGCTGTACCCGCGTTTCGGTGGCGCACCGGGGTCGATCCGGGTCGACCGGGTGATCGACCCGGCAGGGCAGGTGTGCTGGACCGTGCTGCTGCCCGGCACGCAAGGTCTGACCTTCGATGGCCCCAACCCGAACGACTGGGCCACGAACGTCCAGGCGTTCAGCGGTCTCGACACCGCGGTGGAGACCGGCGTCGTCCAGGCACTGCGACTGGCCGGCGCTCAACAGGGGCAGCCGATCATCATGGCCGGGCACTCCCAGGGCGCGATGACGGCGATGCGGCTCGCGAACGACCCGCTGGTGCAGGCCGAGTTCACGGTCGCGTCGGTGGTCACGGTCGGAGGGCCGGTCGGGTACATCGAGACTCCGGAGAGGGTCGCCGTCCTCAACATCGAGCACCTGGACGACCTCACGCCGGGTCTGGAGAACACTGCCAACCCGGTGGAGTACGGGCGAACGACGGTGATCCGTGACCTCACCACCTCGATCGACCCCGCGGACGAGGCCGTGACGTCACTCGTGCAGTCCCACGACATCCCGGCCTACGTGCGCACCGCGGAGATGGTCGATGCCTCCCGTGACCCGGCGGTGCTCGACTGGTTCGCGCGCACCCGGCCCGCGCTCGGGGCGGACGGGGCGACCGCGACCTCGATGTACTTCCAGATCGAGAGGGAGGGCTAACGGTCACCTCGGCGCTCGCCGTCGGGCAGGACCATGCTCAGGACGAGGCTGATGATCGAGATCACGAGGGCGGCCAGCACGGCGGTCAAGAAGCCGTCGACGGTCAGACCGTACGCGGTGAAGGACGTGATCCAGCCGGTCAGCATCAGCATCAGGGCGTTCACGACGAGGAAGAACAGGCCCAGCGTGAGAATGTAGAGAGGGATCGAGATGACCTTCACGATGGGCTTCACGATCGCGTTCACCAGCGTGAAGACGAGTGCGACCACGGCCACGACGATCGCCGTGTTCAGCGGTGTGCCGTCGCTGACGATGTCCACGCCCGCGATCCACAGCGACGTCAGCCAGATCGCAATGCCGTTGATGATGACCCTGATGAGGAAGCGCATGCTCCGATCTTCCCACCCGCGCCGCCGGCCTGCCCCTTGTTCGTGCCCATCGCGCGGCAACACCGTGCCCATCGCGCGGCAACACCGTGCCCATCGCGGCGCCCACGTAGGTGCGATCCGCCCATCTGCCCCCCTACCCCCAACATCAGCCGCTCGAACTTCTCACCCTTGTCCCGCTCGTTCGTTGCGGAGAAGTACAGCTGATCAAGGATCTGCTCGAGTGAGGTCACAGCCTGCATCCTTCCCTACAACGGCACCAATACCGGGCCGCGGCGCTCATCCACGCGACCGCGGCGGCGTCCGGCATGCGAATCAGACGGTCACCGCGGTCCGCCAACGAGTCGTGCGCGAGCACGAGGGCCGCCGCGGCCGCAAGGTCGACCCGGCCTGGCGGGTCCGGCGCCGACTGCTCACCGGCCACGAGCACCTACGCACCGAGACGTTCGAGAAGATGTGGAACGCGCTGATCGACACCGGCGACCCCGGCCTGGAGATCCTCGGCGCCTACATCGTCAAAGAGGACCTCCGCGCCCTGCTCGCCCTGGCCGGGACCCACCCCGACCGGCGCACGATCTCGGGGCGCCTGACCAGCTTCTACGTCCGCGCCGCGGCGTCGACCGCACCCGAGGTCCACCGCCTCGCCACAACCGTCGAGGCATGGTGGCCGGCCATCTTGGCGGGCCTGGAGACCGGGTACTCCAACTCGAGGTCAGAGGGCTACAACCGGCTCGCGAAACACGAAGGACGCAACGCCTTCGGGTTCCGGAACCCCGTCAACCAGAGACGACGCATACGCTGGGCCTGCACCCGCCAACACCGACGGGGAACAGCCACGAAAACCGGTCTGCCCGGTTAACAACGAAGAGCCGCTATAGTGAGGGGAGCTTGGCAACTTCTCATGCGACCGGAGGTGCATCTCGGATGGATAGTCAGCAGCCCTCACTGCGGCCCCGAGGCCGCAGGGAAAAAATCATGCACCTGAC
>JAENWO010000406.1 GCA_016649925.1 Actinomycetales bacterium | reverse complement strand
GAAGGCCCTGCTCAGAGGCTGACTTCGCCGCATTTGTTGACAAGGTGAATGAATGAGGTGCAGGGTGTCTGTGTGCAGCGACGCGCAGACGTACCCACCCTCGACTCGCTCGGGCCCTCCGCCCGAGCGGTGGTGCGAGCCCTGCTGCTCGCCGGGCCGCTCTCCCGGGCGGAGCTCGCACGGCGCCTGGAGCGCTCCCCGGCCAGCCTCACCAAGACCACCCGGCCGCTGCTGATCTCCGGCCTGATCCGGGAGGAGTCGGCCCCATCGTCGGAGAGCCGCGGCCGCCCGGGCGCCCCTCTCGTGCTGGATGCCTCGCACCACCGGTTCATCGGCGTCAAGGTCACCTCGGACGAGCTGTACGCGGTCCGAGCGGACGCCTCCGGGCAGGTGGAAGCGACCGGGCACCGCGTGCTGGCCGATTCGGAGGAAGCGACGGTTGTTGCCGAGATCGTTGACCTGGTGAACGAAATGGGCGAAACCGGGTCGATCCAGGCACTCGGCGTCGGCCTGGCCGGACAGATGTCCCGCTTCGACCACACCGTCCGGAGCAACACCTACCTCGGCTGGGACCAGGTGCCGCTGGCGCGGTTGCTGGAGCAGGCCACCGGCATCCCCACCGTCCTCAGCGGAGACGCCCGGGCGCTCACGGCGGGAGTCCAGTGGTCCGGACCCGGCCGCGGGATGAGCGATTTTGCCGTGCTGACGGTCGGCGTCGGCGTGGGGCTGGGAATCGTCCTCGAGGACAGGGTGCTCGCCGGACCGACGGGCAACGTGGGCATGCTCGGGCACAACCGGGTCTCCGACTCCGGCCCGTTGTGTGCACGTGGGCATCGCGGCTGCGCCTCGAGCTTCCTCACCACGGAGGCCATCACCCAGGGTATCGGCGTGCCGCTCGGCCGCGTCGACGTGGATCTGGCCACGGCGTTCGCGCTCGCGGAGGCGGGCAACGAGGTGGCCCTGCGCGTCTTCCGGGACGCCGGCCACGCCCTGGGCGTGCTGATCGCCCAGCTGGTGAACATCCTCGGGCTGCCGGCGGTGATCCTGGCCGGTGACGGACTGGGCATGCTCGCCCACGCCCGGCCGAGCATGGATGCCGCGATCGCCGAGCATCTCGACCCGAACGCCACCGCGCCGTCGGTGGTGGCCTTCACCTCCGGTTTCGACGAGTGGGCTCGAGGTGCGGCCGTCGTGGCCTGCCAATGGCTGCTGGTCGACCCACCCACCCGTCACCCCGAATCGGCATGACCCCACCAATCCAGGAGGAACCGTTGTCCGCACTGCCCCTCGACCCCACCGCCCCGCTCGATGAGCACGCGGGCTCGATCAGCATCGGCATCGTCGGCGCCGGCCAGTTCTCACGGAGCTTCGCGACCCTCTGGGACAAGCACCCGAACGTCAGCCGGCTCGTGATCACCGATCTGGTTCCGGAGCGAGCAGAGGCGCTGGCCGCTCGCTACGAGGGAGCCACCACCGTGGCGAGCTTCGAGGAGATGCTCGCCTCGGACTTGGACGCCGTCGCCATCTTCACCCAACGGTGGACCCATGCGCCCCTGGTGCTGGCCGCGCTGGCCGCCGGCAAGCACGTCTACTCCGCAGTGCCGATGGCGACCGAGCTCACCGACGTCGAGGCGATCATCGCCGCCGTCGAACGCACCGGCCTCACCTACATGATGGGCGAGACCAGCTACTACAACCCGGCCACCGTCTTCATCCGGGAGAAGGTCCGCGAGGGCGCGCTCGGCCAGGTCTTCTACGCCGAGGGTGACTACGTCCACGACATGGACCTCGGCTTCTACGCCGCATACCAGTACAGCGGCGGGGAGAACTGGAAGGCCACCGCCAGCTACCCGCCCATGCTGTACCCGACGCACGCGATCGGCGGTGTGCTCGGCGCGCTGCCGGCCCGCGCCATCAGCGTGAGCTGCCTCGGCGTCGAGGACCGCCGCGGTGACGGCGTGTTCGACCGGGAGGTCAGCCAGTTCGCGAACAGCTTCTCCAACGCCACGGCCCTGTTCGAGCTGTCCGACGGCGGGGCGATGCGCACGAACGAGATGCGGCGGGTCGGCTACCCGTCCCACATCCGCGAGTCGCGCTTCCGCTTCTTCGGCACCGAGGCCAGCTTCGAACAGCTCGCCCACCAGAGCGTGTGGAACGACAAGGAGTCCTCCCGGGACATCTCCGCCGACTTCGTCCCGCTCCGCACCGGCACCGGCACCGACGAAGCGGACCTCGACGACGTCGACCCGGCGTTGCGCGAGGCGTTCACCTCCGGCTCCGCGCCGGTGCACAACAGGTCCCGGCTGCCGGCCGCCTACGCCGACGCGCCGAACGGGCACGAGGGTTCGCACCACTTCCTCGCCGATGACTTCGTGCGCGGCGTGGTCACCGGTGAGCACCCACCGGTGGACGCCTGGCGTGCTGCCGCGTTCACCGCCCCCGGCATCGTCGCGCACGCCTCCGCCCTCGCGGGTGGTCAGCGGCTGCCCATCCCCGACTTCGGCAGCCGCCCGGCGCGCGACTGAGTCCACCCGGCCCGGCGCCATCGGCGGCGCCGGGCCCTGCCGAGCACCGCCTGCAACGACGCAAGGAGGAAGCTCATGTCCGCACCGTCCATCCGAAGGGAGCGCGTGGGACGCCGTCGGGACGACACCCGGCTCGCCCTGGCGTTCATCCTGCCGGCCATGATCGGGCTGGTGATGTTCTACTTCTGGCCGCTGATCCGTGGGATCTGGCTGCGCTTCACCTCCTGGGACCTGCTCAGCCCGGCCGAGCTCATCGGTATGGAGAACTACCGGGTGATGGTCGCGGACCCGGTGTTCTGGAACGCGGTCCGGGTGACGCTGCTGTACGTCGTGATCAACATCGGGGTGCAGACGGTCGTCGCCCTGCTGATCGCGGTGCTGATGCAACGGCTCAGCCAGTCCACGTTGCTGCGCTCGGTGCTGCTGGCGCCCTATCTCGTCTCGTAAGCATTCGGTGATCCCGTGCCGTGCGAGGGTGCCGCGGAGCGCTGGTGTGGGTTGGTGGTTGGTGTTCAGGTGCGGCCCGTCAGGATCGCCTTGTAGGCGCGGTGCAGCGGGAAGAGGTAGATGTCTTTGACGGGTAG
>JAENWO010000482.1 GCA_016649925.1 Actinomycetales bacterium | reverse complement strand
GGCGTTTCATGTCATATCTCGAGATATGACATGAAACGCCAGCACTCGCGTGCTTGGGGTGCTCAGCGCACGGCGCGGTTGACCGCCGAGATGATCGCCTTGAAGGATGCCGTCGTGATCGAAGGGTCGATTCCGACGCCCCAGATCACCTGTCCGTCCACCTCGCACTCGACGTAGGCAGCAGCGGCGGCGTCCCCACCCTGGGACAGCGCATGCTCGGCGTAGTCGAGCACGTTGACGTCCACGCCGCGCTGGTGCAGCACCTCGGTGAAGGCCGCGACCGGGCCGTTCCCGCTGCCCTGCACGGTGTGCTCCTCGCCGCCGTCGACCAGCGTGGCGGTGAGAATGTCGTCGCTCCCGTCACCGGCGGAAGAGACCTGGGTGGCCCGCAGCGCCAACCGCCCCCACGGGGTGAGCCCGTTCTCGGTCGTCGCGGGTAGGTACTCGTCGGAGAAGATGACCCAGAGCTGCTCGGCGCTCATCTCCCCGCCGAAGGCGTCCGTGTGCCGCTGGACGATCTTGGAGAACTCGATCTGCAGCCGACGCGGGAGGTCCAGGTTCCGGGTGCTGGCGAGCAGGTACGCCACGCCACCCTTGCCGGACTGGGAGTTGACGCGGATGACTGCCTCGTAGGTCCGTCCGACGTCCGCGGGGTCCACCGGCAGGTACGGCACGGTCCAGGGCACGTCGGTGTCCACGCCACCGGCCGCGGCGACCTGGCGCTGGCGCACCTCGAACCCCTTCTTGATCGCGTCCTGGTGGGAGCCGGAGAACGCGGTGTAGACGAGGTCGCCGCCGTAGGGGTGACGCGGGTGCACGTCCATCTGCGTGCAGAACTCCACGGTCCGGCGAACCTCGTCGATGTCGGAGAAGTCGATCAGCGGGTCGATGCCCTGCGTGTAGAGGTTCATCCCGAGGGTGACCAGGTCCACGTTGCCGGTGCGCTCCCCCTGCCCGAACAAGCAGCCCTCGACGCGGTCGGCGCCGGCCATCACGGCAAGCTCGGCAGCGGCGACGGCGGTGCCCCGGTCGTTGTGCGGGTGCACCGAGAGCGCGATGTGCTCCCGACGGCTGAGGTTCCGGCTCATCCACTCGATCTGGTCGGCGTAGACGTTGGGGGTGGCGCGCTCCACCGTGGCGGGGAGGTTGAGGATGATCTCCCGCCCGGCCTCGGGCGACCACACGTCCATGACCGCTTCGCACACCTCCAGGGCATACTCCAGCTCGGTGTCGACGAAGATCTCCGGAGAATACTCGTAGCCGAAGACGGTGTCGGGGTCGAGGATCTTCTCGGCGTGGTCCATCACGTGCTGCGTGCCGGAGGTGGCAAGCTCCTTCGTGGCCTCCCGGTCGTTGCGGAACACGATCTCCCGGAACACGGGGGCGGTGGCGTTGTACAGGTGCACCGTCGCGTGATGAGCGCCGACCACCGACTGCACGCTCCGCTCGATCAGCTCGTCGCGCGCCTGCGTCAGCACCGAGATCGTCACGTCCTCGGGGATCGCCTCGTCCTCGATGATCGAGCGGACGAAGTCGAAGTCGGTCTGGCTCGCGGAGGGGAAGCCCACCTCGATCTCCTGGTAGCCCATCTGGACGAGGAGGTCGAACATCTTCCGCTTACGCATCGGGTCCATCGGCTCGATGAGGGCCTGGTTACCGTCCCGCAGGTCGGTGGACAGCCACCGCGGCGCCTGCGTGATACGTCCGGTGGGCCACTGCCGATCCGGCAGGTCGACGGCGAGCGTGTCCTGGAACGGCCGGTACTTCGCCAGGGGCATTCCGTAAGTGCTGCGCTTCTTCATGATCGTCCTCGTCGCTGGTTGTCGTGGGGGGCCGGGCACCACACCACTCCGCGACGAGGATCCGACCCTAGAGGGCCTCGTCGCGGCAGCGAAGGAGCAGCCACACGCCAGCACGCATGTCGGGGAGTCTAACGCAACACCCTCCGGATGAGACCGTCACGCTCCCTGGCTGGAATCCTCCGGCAGCAGTACACGCAAGGTGCTCCCGCCGAAGCGCACCTCGCTGCCGACGGTCACCGTGGTCTCGACCCACGCCTCCAGCTTCCGCTCCCGGCCGTCGGGGCCGACGAGTGTGGTGCCGTTCGTGGAGGCCCGGTCGGTGATCCACGCGAAAGCGCCGGCGACCCGCATTCCCAGGTGCGTCTTCGAGACCGCGGGATCGGGCACCGTGAGCAGGGCGTCGACGTGCTCCCCCGGCCGGGCCTCGGGTGCCCTCCCGAGGAGCGTGGTGGCCTCACCCGGCAGGTGCCGACCGTCGTCGAGCACGACGACGACCCGGCCGAGCAGCTGAACTCGCATCGCATCGTCCGGCGGCGCCACCTGGACCAGTCGCGTATGCTCGTCCGGCTCGTCCCACGACGGGTCTGCTGCGGCGGCCTGCGCCTGCGGGGGCGGTCCGTACGCGGCCTGGCCTGCGGGGGCGGTCCGTACGCGGC
>JAENWO010000559.1 GCA_016649925.1 Actinomycetales bacterium | reverse complement strand
GAAGTTCGGCAGGCGGAGGTCGCGCAGCAGCAGGCCACCGTTGCCGTGCGGGGTGGCGCTCATCCGCAGCTCACCGGCCGGGGCGAGCGAAGCGATGTCCGCCTGCACGCGACCCGTCGGGTCGAACAGCTCCTCCGGGTGGTACGAGCGCAGCCAGTCGTGCAGCACCTGCAGATGGGCGTCGGTGTCGCGCGCGTTGGCCAGCGGCACCTGGTGGGACCGCCAGGAGTTCTCCACCTGCAGGCCGTCGATCACCGGCGGGCAGGTCCAGCCCTTCGGGGTGCGCAGGATGATCATCGGCCAGCGCGGGCGGTCCTGGTTGCCCTGTCGGGCGGCCCGCTTGATCTCCGCGATCTGGTTCAGGCACTCGTCGAGCACCTGTGCCATTCGCTGGTGCACGTTCGCCGGGTCCTCGCCGTCGAACCCGCCGTGCACGACGTACGGAGTGTGCCCGTACCCGCGCATCAGGTTGAGCAGCTCGTCCTCCGGGATCCGGGCGAGGACGGTCGGGTTGGCGATCTTGTAGCCGTTGAGGTGCAGGATCGGCAGCACCACGCCGTCGGTCAGCGGGTTGACGAACTTGTTCGAGTGCCAGCTGGTGGCCAGCGGCCCGCTCTCCGCCTCGCCGTCGCCGATCACAGCGGCGACCAGCAGGTCGGGGTTGTCGAAGGCCGCGCCGTAGGCGTGCGAGAGCGCGTAGCCGAGCTCACCGCCCTCGTGGATCGAGCCCGGCGTCTCCGGGGCGACGTGGCTGGGGATCCCACCCGGGAAGGAGAACTGGCGGAACAGCTTGCGCATGCCCTCGGAGTCCGTGGTGATGTCGGTGTAGATCTCGGAGTACGTGCCGTCCAGGTAGGCGTTGGCCACCATGCCGGGGCCGCCGTGACCTGGGCCGGTGATGTACAGCGTCTTCTGGCTGCGCTCGCGGATCATCCGGTTGAGGTGGGCATAGAGGAAGTTGAGGCCCGGCGTCGTGCCCCAGTGGCCGAGCAGGCGCGGCTTGACGTGGTCGCGGTTCAGCGGCACGGCCAGCAAGGGGTTGTCCAGCAGGTAGATCTGGCCGACGGACAGGTAGTTCGCCGCCCGCCACCATCTGTCGACCTTGGCGAGGGTCGCGGGGTCCAGCGGGGCCACCTGGCGGGTGCTCCAGTCGGCGGGACGGTCCAGGACTGAGGTCATCGACGCTTGCCTCCTCGCACCGCCGGCGGACCGGGCGGTTCCCGGTTCGCCCTCCAGAGTGCCGTGTGCCCTGAGCCGGACATGGGACGTTCGCCCCGTGCGGTCATGGCCGGGCGACGTTGCCGCTCGGCACACCGCAATGCCATCACATCGCCGTGCGCGGCGCACTGTCCCCTGGCGGGTTTCGCCAGGTGATCTGGGCGGACCGGCTCGAACGGTCGTCATGCCGGGGGGAGGTGAGGCGGTCGGGGCTCCGCGGGTACCGTTCCGACATGACCGGCGCGGCTCCGCGGTACCTGCGTGTCGCCCGGACGCCGCGGATGATCGGCCTGCTGGCCCTGCTCCTGGCGATCGCGGCGGTGTGCGGGCGGTTGGGCGTGTGGCAGCTCGACCGCGCGCAGCAGCGGGCGGCCCAGTCGGCGGGCGATCACGAACCGGTGGCGGCGGTCGACCTGTCCGACGTGCTCGCCCCCCAGCAGGCGCTCCCCGGGGACCTGGTGGGACGGACGGTGCTGGT
>JAENWO010000215.1 GCA_016649925.1 Actinomycetales bacterium | reverse complement strand
GTAGGACTTCACGGCGGACACCGGCACGATGTCAGCCCAGCTACCGAGGGCATCGATCGCCTGGAGGTGCTCGAGGAGCCGTTGAGGGCTAGCCTTGTCCGCCTTCGTCGCCACGGCCACCACGGGCGCGCGCGTGTCGGCGAGGTCCCGCGCGATGAACCGGTCCCCGGGGCCGACCTCCTGGTCAGCGGGCAGGCAGAAGACGATCACGTCCACCCCGGTGAGCGTCTCGCGGACGAGGTCGTTCAGACGCTGCCCGAGCAGGGTCCGCGGACGGTGCAGTCCGGGGGTGTCGACGAGCACCAGCTGGCCGTCGGGGCGGTGCACGATGCCGCGGATCGTGTGCCGGGTGGTCTGCGGCCGGCCGGACGTGATCGCGACCTTCTGACCCACCAGGGCGTTCGTCAGGGTGGACTTGCCGGCGTTGGGGCGGCCGATCACGCACGCGAAACCTGCCCGGTACGTCTCGGGTGGTATCTGGCTCATGGGGTGCGTCCCTCGCCCTCGGTCCTGCGTGGTGTGTCCTCGTCGGCGGGCGGCTCCTCGCTGCGCACCCGCACGGTGCGGATCTGGCGCCGCCGACCGCTGGCGTCGATCGCCTCGATCCGCAGGCCGTGGCTGACGGCCCAGGAGCCGAGGATCGGTACCTTTCCGAGTGCCTTGGCGAGCAAGCCTCCCACGGTATCGACGTCGTCGTCCTCGACGTCGATGTCGAACAGGTCACCGAGCTCGTCCAGACCGAGGCGAGCCGGCACCACGAAGGTGCCGTCGCCGTCGTCGGAGATCTCCGGCTCGGAGGGGTCGTGCTCGTCGGTGAGCTCACCGACGAGCTCCTCCACGATGTCCTCGATCGTCACCAGGCCGGCGACACCGCCGTACTCGTCGAAGACCACCGCGATGTGCACGACGGCGGTGCGCATCTCGTCCAGGAGGTCGTCCACGGGCTTCGTCTCGGGCACGAAGACCGCGTCGCGCATCACCCGGTCCACGGGGTCGCCGGAGCGCTCGGGACGGTTGGTGACGTGGCGGAGGACATCCTTGAGGTAGAGGACGCCGCGCAGGTCGTCCACCGACTCCCCCACGACGGGCACGCGCGAGAAGCCGGAGCGCACGAAGAGGTTCATGGCCTTCGTCAGCGGCACACCGGCCGCGATGGTCACCATGTCTGTGCGCGGCACCATCACCTCCCGGACCATCGTCTCTCCGAGCTCGAAGACGGAGTGCAGCATCTCGCGCTCGTCGTCGTCGATCTGCTGGCTCTCGCTCACCCGGTCCACCATGTCGCGCAGGTTCTCGGCAGAAGCGGTCCGCTCCTCCAGGGTGGTCCGCCCGGTCTTCGAGCCGAGCGAGTCCGCGAGCCGGACGAGCGGTCGGGTGGCCGCGTCCAGGGCCAGCATCAGGGGGCCGACGGCGGCGAGCACCCTGGTGGGGTTGCGCCGGCCGAGGCTGCGCGGGCTCGCGCCGACGACGATCATCATGATCAGTGCGGACAGCGCGATGGAGGCAAGCAGGATCTGCCACCACTGGGTCAGGGCGCCCGCCAGCACGAGCGTGAGGCAGACCGCGGCCGTCATCTCCCCGACGACGCGCAGGAACGACGCGGCCCGCATCGGACCCGCGGGGTGCTCCGCGATCCGGACCATGGCGGCCGCGCCGCGCCGGCCTGCCGCCTCGGCCTCGTGCGCCGCCGTGCGGGTCACGCGGCTCGCGGCCTCCTCCCCCGCGGACAGGAACGCACCGAGGACGAGCCCGAACACGGCGAGCAGGACGAGGAACGGCATGGGTACGCCGGTGCCCGCGGCGCCGAGCGAAAAGGTCACCTGGAGGCCAGGAACGTCAGCAGCAGTCGGCGCTGCAGCGCGAACATCTCCTTCTCCTCCTCGGGCTGGGCGTGGTCGTAGCCGAGCAGGTGGAGGATCCCGTGGGTGGTGAGGAGCAACATCTCCTCCTCGGGCGAGTGCCCGGCGGTGCGGGCCTGCTCCACGGCGACCTCTGGGCACACGACGACGTCCCCGAGGATGCCCTCCTCGCTCGGTTCGGCCTGGGTGCCGGGCCGCAGCTCGTCCATGGGGAAGGACAGGACGTCGGTGGGGCCCTCCTCGTCCATCCAGCGCACGTGCAGCTCGGACATGACCTCCGGCGTCACGAACATGATGGCGAGGTCCGCCTGGGGGTGGACGTGCATCTCGTCCAGGACGTACCGGGCGAGGGCCGCGAACTCCGCCTCGTCGAGCTCGTGGTCGGACTCGTTCGTGACGTCGGTGCTCATCGGCGCCACCCCTCGCGCACCGGTGCGACGCTGGCGTCGAACCGGGAGTAGGCGTCGACGATCTCCGCCACCAGACGGTGGCGGACCACGTCGGCGCTGGTGAGCCGGCAGAACGCCACGTCCTCGATCCCGTCGAGGATGTCCTGGACCACCTTGAGCCCGGAGCGCGTACCGGTCGGCAGGTCGATCTGGGTCACGTCACCGGTGACGACGATCCGGGAGCCGAAGCCGAGCCGGGTGAGGAACATCTTCATCTGCTCGGCGGAGGTGTTCTGCGCCTCGTCCAGGACGATGAACGCGTCGTTCAGGGTGCGCCCGCGCATGTACGCCAGGGGCGCCACCTCGATGGTGCCGGCGGCCATCAGGCGCGGGATCGAGTCGGGGTCGACCATGTCGTGCAGCGCGTCGTAGAGCGGCCGGAGATAGGGGTCGATCTTGTCGTTGAGCGTGCCTGGCAGGAAGCCGAGCCGCTCACCGGCCTCCACCGCGGGCCGGGTCAGCACGATCCGGTTGACGGCCTTGGACTGGAGCGCCTGGACCGCCTTGGCCATCGCGAGGTATGTCTTACCGGTACCGGCCGGTCCGATGCCGAACACCACCGTGTTGCGGTCGATCGCGTCGACGTACTCCTTCTGCCCCACCGTCTTCGGACGGATGGTCTTCCCGCGGCTGGACAGGATGTTCATCGTGAGGACCTGCGCGGGCCGGTCCGTGGTGGCGGCGGTCAGGATGGTGATCGCTCGCTCGACGGCGTCCGCGGACAGGGGCTGGGAGGCGGCGGCGATCTGGCTCAGCTCGTCGATGAGTCGTTCGGCGAGCGCCACGTCGCCGGACCTGCCGGTCAGGGTGACGACATTGCCCCGGACGTGGATGTCGACGGTCGGAAAACCGGACTCGACGGCTCGGAGCACCTCATCCCGCTGTCCGAGCAGGGCGACCATCGGGACGTCGTCGGGGATGGTGATCTGGTGCTGGACGCGTGCGCTCTCACTCGTTGGCCGGGCGGCCGGGGAGGGTGCGGCGGTGCTCTGTGTCATGGGCGAGGCACTGGGGCCCGTGGATCCCTTCGTCGGTGACCGGGCGCCTGCACGCCCTTCTTCGATCCTACCGGCGGCGACGGCGGCGACGCGGCCCATCGATGGGTTACGCCCGGGCTCACGCGCCGGCACGGCCCTCGGCGTCGTGCGCTCCTCCTACTCTGGGCAGATGAGCTCGCGCGTCGCGATCGTCGGTGGTGGGCACAACGCGCTCGTCTCGGCGGCGTACCTGGCCCGTGCCGGTCTCGACGTCACCGTGCTGGAGCGACTGGACCACGTCGGCGGCGCCGCTGTCAGCGTCCGGCCGTGGGACGTCGACGCCCGCATCTCCCGCTACTCCTACCTCGTCAGCCTCCTCCCGGAGGCCCTGATCGCCGAGCTCGGCCTGAACCTGGAGCTGCGATCGCGCACGACGGCGTCCTACACCCCGTACCAGGGGCCGGATGGTCCCGCCGGGCTGCTCATCGAGTCGGTGGAGGGGGAAGCCACGCGGCAGTCCTTCCGGGACCTGACCGGGGACGACCGCGAGTACGAGGCGTGGACGGCGTTCTACGCCGAGGTGGCGGCCCTCGCGCGGGTCGTGGCCCCGACGCTGCTCGAACCGCTGCCCACCGAGGGCTCTATCCGTGAGCAGGTGGTCGAGCGCACCTGGGCTGACCTCGTGCGCTCGCCCCTGGGGTTCGCGATCGAGGAGCGGTTCGCCTCCGACGTGGTCCGCGGCATCGTCGCCACCGACGCCCTGATCGGAACCATCGCCTCGATGCGCGAGGAGTCCCTGATCCAGAACCGGTGCTTCCTCTACCACCTCATCGGCAACGGGACGGGTGAGTGGCGAGTGCCGGTCGGCGGGATGGGAGCCGTCACGGGTGAGCTCGAACGCGTGGCGCGGGCAGCAGGCGCGCGGATCCGCACCTGCGCGGCCGTGACCGGGATCGAGACACGCGACGACGGCGCAACGGTACGGGGCGAAGACTTCGAGATCGACGTCGACTGGGTGCTCAGCGGGGTCGCCCCGTACGTGCTCGCGGGTCTGCGCTCAGAGCACCCACCACCGAAGCCGCTCGGCGGGCAGCTCAAGGTCAACCTCCTGGTCGAACGTCTTCCCCGCCTGAGGTCCGGCGTCGAGGAGGCGGTGGCGTTCGCTGGCACGCTGCACCTGGATGAGTCCTATGCCGAGCTCGAGGCGGCGCACGCGGACGCAGCGGCCGGCCGGTTCCCGGCGCGACCTCCGGGCGAGATCTACTGCCACACCCTGACCGACCGGTCGATCCTGGGCTCCGAGCTCGCGGCGTCCGCGGTGCAGGCCCTCACCTACTTCGGGCTGCACGTCCCCCACGGAGCGCTGCGCCATCCGGATCTCGCCCGTGACGCGGAGCATCAGTTCCTCCGGACCCTGGACGCGCACCTGGCCGAGCCCATCGAGCCGCTCCTGCTCAAGGACGCCCGTGGGGCCACGCTGATGGAGTCGAAGACACCGTGGGAGATCGAGGACGAGCTCGGCATGCCCGGCGGTCACATCTTCCACGGCGACCTGTCCTGGCCATGGCTCACCGACGGCCGGCCCGCGGACAACCCCGCACGGCGTTGGGGCGTAGCCACTCGCCACCCGCGGGTGCTGATGGCCGGCAGCGGCGCGGTCCGCGGTGGGGCGGTCAGTGGGATCGCTGGTCATAACGCGGCGCAGGCGCTTCTCGAGATGCTCTGAGCCGACGACGGCGCCGCTCGCGCTGACCAGGAACCCAGCGCCCGCACGGTCCCGGCCCGTCCAGCTGGGTGCCGAGGCGCCCCAGCGCCCGAGCCGCTGCGCCAGCACGGC
>JAENWO010000265.1 GCA_016649925.1 Actinomycetales bacterium | reverse complement strand
CTTCGAGGGCATTCCACGTGGCTTGGGCCTCGACATCGATGAACGGCAGGGGTCTGACGAGCGCCAACGCGAATCGACGTCTGGTCTCACGCCACGAGGCGGCGACCTGGCCTGCAGCCATGAAACCCTGACCGTCCTCATCGAGTTCACGCATGCCCGGGGCCGGGCGCAGTCGCGCGAGCGTCTCGCGGTAGCAGCCTTCCACGTCAGTAGCCGCGTACAGGACACCACCACCAACGACGTCGAACCTGTTGCCCTCGCCTGAGGAGACAGCGTCGACGGGGTCGATCCTCGAGAACTCGAGTCCCTTCTCCAGCCTGGCCACTCGCCAGATCGTCTCTGGAGGGCGGACAAGCTGCGGTGTCACGGTTCGGCTCACCCGCCCGTGACAAAGGCGCGAGCCGCGACCATGGCTGCCCTGGTGTCACCGTCCGCGATCACGTCCGCCGGGCTGCGGTCCTCGAGCTGTGGGTTCATGCCGATGAACCAGGCCCGCACAACGTGGCGCGAGTCAGTCTGCACCAGCAGGCTGAATATCTGGAAGGCTCCCCGCAACTTGCGCTCGACCTCGTCCTGCGGCGGCTTCTGTTGCCCCTTGACCCAACGTGCCACCGTCTGAGGGTCCTTGCCGACGAGGTGCGCAGTGAGTTTGGGGCCGAGGTTCTCGTTGAGGTAGCGGGCAATCGCCGGAAGGTCCCAATCCTCAGGCCGTTGCCCCGGTTCGCTCGTTGTGCGTGACCGGCTCGCAGTGTTCGCCGCACTCGACATCTGTCCCACGTTCCTCTCCGTCTAGGTCTACCAGAACAACGACGGGGTTTTGACAGTTGTTCCGATACGTCGATGATACAACTCCGACGTCGCGTACGCGCGCGAACCGCTGGCCCGATACCTGTCGAAACAGTTGGCGGACTCGTGCCCGACCAGTTGTACACAGAGTCAGAGCATCACCGGCCGGCGCAGCGCGACACCGAGTGCCGTCATCTCCGCCTGGTGCAGGAACGGGTCCGTACCGAACTGCGTACGCAGCTGAGCAGTGCGCCCGAGCGTACGGGTGACCGCAGCTTGCCAGGGGGCGAGTAGGTGCGGTTCGAGGTCGAGCAGGGTGTCGACCCCATACTTGGCCTTCAGAGCCCGCTCTGCGCGGGCCTCGTCTGCCTTCATCCCGGCGAGTTCCCCGCGCATGTAGGAGAGACTCTCAGCGCTGACCGCACGGAGATGGCGGGCGGCGTTCTCGAGGGCCTCACCCGGTCGACAGGGATTGCCCGGATCTGGCCACCACCCGCGCACGTCGTAGGCGTCGGTGAGCCGCGGGTGCACGGTGCGCGGTCCAGTCTGCGCCGTCGAGCTCGGATGGAGTCGCGTCGCCGGAGTTGTTGCGTCCTGGTCCGCGCCCGTGGTCCGGGTAGCCCACTCACGCAACTTCTACCACATGGTTCGCTTGCGCACTTTGGCGGCTTCGAAGTGCCGAACTGCTCTCCGTTCGGCACTCATCCGCGCCCTGGCCTCCGCCTTCTGCGGGCACCGGAACGGCTTTGGGTGTTTCTTCCCCCGGCACATGCTCAGGCCACCTTCGCGAGGTCGTTGACTCGATGCGGCGACGGCCGGGATCACTTGGATCGATTCCCGGCAGATGTGCACAGCAAACTGCACATCTGGGACGACAGAAGCCGCAGAACCCCTTGAAACTGTTGGGATCCTGCGGCTTCTTGTTGTGCGCGAGGGGGGAGTTGAACCCCCACGCCCTTTCGGGCACACGGACCTGAACCGTGCGCGTCTGCCTATTCCGCCACTCGCGCGCGCTCGCCGCTCGACGCGTCTATCACGTCGCTCAGCGCAAGGAAGATTAGCACGGTGGAGGTGGTGGAACCGATTCTCCATCGGCTGTCGGCGCCACCCACAGCCACCGCCCGCCGCCTTTCGGCTGGACCGAGCCCGCTCGCGCGAGAGGACCCCCTGCTCCGGCAGAACCCCAATCCGATCGGCACGACACGTCGGACGGTGTCCTGCCGGCGCCAAGCAGCCCTGCCGGGCCCAGATCCGTCCTGCCCTCGCCGTACCCACGCCCCGCGAACGGCCCCGCTTCACCGCGCCCGGCCGCACCGCGGATTACGATCAGGGCGAGGAGTGGGTGCCCGCTCTCATCCGGTGCTGCCCGCAGACGGCAGGGTCGGCCAGGGGCAAGGCATCAAGGCGTGGGCCGGGCATGGCCCACCGACATGAGTAGAGGAGGTGCGCCATGGGTGTTCTCGACCGCTTCGAGAAGGGTGTCGAACGCGTCGTCAACAACGCGTTCGCCAAGGCGTTCCGGTCCGAGCTGAAGCCGGTGGAGATCGCCAGCGCCGTCCGCCGCGCCATGGACGACCGTACGGCCGCGCTCTCCAAGGGCCGCACGGTGGTGCCGAACACGTTCGTCGTGGAGCTCGCCACAAAGGATTACGAGCAGGTCCAGGACTGGGGCGAGGACGCGATGGTGGACGAGATGGTTGCCGCCGCCACCGACCACGCCACGGACCAGAACTACGTCTTCGTCGGTCCGGTGGACGTCAGCTTCGCCGAGGCCGAGGACCTCGAACCCGGCCGGTTCCGGGTCCGCGCATCCTCCCGCCGCGGCGCCGTCGCTCCCGCCACCACCGCGAGCGCCACGCCGCGCCACCCCATCGTCGACATCGACGGCCAGCGCTACCTGCTCACCGGACCCGTCACTGTGATCGGTCGCGGCTCCGAGGCGGACATCATCGTCGACGACGGCGGCGTCTCCCGCCGCCACCTCGAGATCCGCATCACCCCCGACGGCGTCATCGCCACCGACCTCGGCTCCACCAACGGCACCTACGTCGAGGGCCACCACATCGCCGCCGCCACGCTCGTGGACGGCAACACCCTGACCATCGGCCGGACCCGCATCCTGTTCTGGACCGGGGCCGACGACGACGCCGGGCGGTGACCGTCGCCGCTATGAGCGAGCTCATCGTCACCCTGCTCCGACTGGGCTACCTCGTCCTCCTCTGGCTCCTCGTGCTCTGGGCGATCGGCGTGCTGCGCCGCGACATCTTCGGCACCCGGGTCCTCGCCCGCGGCTCCGTGCACACCGGTCGCCGTTCTCCCGCGCCCGACGACGGCGCACGCCCCCGCCGTCCTGCTCGCCCCGCTCGGAATGCGCCCTCGCGGCTCCAGGTCACCGGCGGCCCCCTGAACGGCACCACCCTCAAGCTCGGCGAGTCCGCCGTCCTCATCGGCCGCTCCCCCGGCTGTACCCTCGTGCTCGACGACGACTACTCGTCCAACCGGCACGCCCGCATCTTTCCCAGCGACGGCCAGTGGTTCGTCGAGGACCTCGGCTCCACGAACGGCACCTACCTCGGCGCCGCGAAGGTCGACGGCCCCGTGCCCGTCCCGGTCGGCGCCCCGATCCGGATCGGCCAGACGGTCATCGAGCTGCAGCGGTAGGACCCGGTGACCCTCGCTCTGCGCTACGCCGCCCGTTCCGACGTCGGGCTCGTCCGCTCCATGAACCAGGACTCCGGCTACGCCGGGCCCCAGCTCCTCGTCCTGGCCGACGGCATGGGCGGCCCGGCCGGCGGTGACATCGCCTCCTCGGTGGCCGTCGCGCACCTCGCCCCGCTCGACGGCGAGGCGCACGGCGGGGACGATCTCCTGGACCACCTGCGAGGCGCCGTCATGGCCGCGCACCGGGACCTCGCGGAGTATTCGCGCAACCGACCCGAGCTCGCCGGCCTCGGCACCACCGTCATCGCCCTGCTCCGCTCCGGCCGCAAGCTCGCGATGGTCCACATCGGCGACTCCCGCGCCTACCTGCTGCACGCGGGCGAGCTCACCCAGGTCACCGAGGACCACACGTTCGTCCAGCACCTCGTCGACGCCGGACAGCTGTCCCCCGAAGACGCCGAGCACCACCCACAGCGCTCGGTCCTGCTGCGCGTCCTCGGCGACGGCGAGGCACCACCCGTCCTGGACGAGTCCGTCCGCGAGGCCCACGCCGGGGACCGGTGGGTGCTGTGCTCCGACGGTCTCTCCTCCTACGTCTCCGCGGAGACCATCGCCGCCACGGTCCGTGAGGTCCAGGACCCGGCCGCTTGCGCCGAGGCGCTGATCGCTCTTGCCCTGCGCTCCGGCGGTCCGGACAACATCACGATCGTCGTGGCCGACGTCGTCGACGTCGAGGACCTCCCCGCGACCGCCCCGCAGATCGTCGGCGCCGCCGCCGTCGACCGGTCCCGGCCCACCCGTGGGGGGAACAGCGCGGCCGCCCGGGCCGCCGCGCTCACCGCTCGCTCGACGAAGAAACCGACCAAGATGGCGGGCACCGGCACCGGGAGCGACGACGTCGAGCACGACCAGGACTCCGACGTCGAGCACGACCAGGACTCCGACGTCGAGCACGACCAGGACTCCGACGTCGAGCACGACCAGGACTCCGACGTCGAGCACGACCAGGACTCCGACGTCGAGCACGACCAGGACTCCGACGCCGAGG
>JAENWO010000323.1 GCA_016649925.1 Actinomycetales bacterium | reverse complement strand
GGTGTGCTCTCGCGCCGAGGGTGTGCTCTCGCGCCGAGGGTGTGCTCTCGCGCCCAGGGTGGGCCCTCGCGCCGAGGGTGTGGTCGCGGTGTACGTGGTGATCGTTCCGGCTTCGGGTGCGCTCGTGCACAAGGGAATGACGGTGTCGATACCGGGATCGAGGACCAGCGCACGTGTCTCGCCTAGGTGCTGCGATCACGGCGATCACGACCCTCGCCGAGCCGCTGCGCGTGGAGACCACCGAGACCAGCCTCGTGCCGTGAGGCGACCCCTCCGGCCGGCGCCGACCAGATCCGCCTCGCCATCAGGTGCCCGGGCACGGTAGACACGAGGCATGCGGAACTCCTCGAGCCGACCCAGCGCCGTCGTCCTCTCCGGCAGCGGCCGGTACGCCGATCCGTGGCACGACTTCGCCGCCACCTCCGCCCGTCTCGCGAAGCTCCTGGACGAGCTCGGCCTCGACGTCGCGATCCACTCGACGGAGGATGGCCCACCGGACCTCACTGCCGTCGACCTGCTCGTCGTCAACGCCGGTGGAGGCAGCACGCCCACTCCCGACAGCGGCATCGGCGAAGCCAGGAGTGCCGAGGCGCTGCGCCGGTTGGTAGTGGATTACGCCCGCCGCGGCGGCCCCGTGCTCGCCGTCCACACCGCCTCCAACACGTTCTTCGAGGGTCCGGACTGGGCGGAGGTCATCGGCGGCCGCTGGGTGCCCGGGGTCTCGATGCACCCGCCGGCGGACACCACCACCGTCTCCGTCGCCACCGACGTGCATCCGATCACCGCGGGCCTTGCGGACTTCGTCGCCCGAGACGAGCGGTACAGCTACCTCCAGACCTCGCCCGACGCCGTCGTCCTCGTCACGCACGAGCACGACGGCGTACGCCACCCGGTGGTCTGGGCGCGCGAGTCCGACGGCACTCGCGTTGTCTACGACTCCTTCGGCCACGACGTCGCCGCCTACGAACTGCCGGGCCGCGCCGACCTGCTGCGGCGCGAGGTGGACTGGCTCCTCGCCCGCTGAGAGCTACGTGACTGCGCCGAGCTGCCAGGGGATGAACTCCTCCTGGCCGATGTCGAGGTCCTCGCTCACGGTCTGCTCTCCCGAGGCGACGGCGATGATCCGCTCGAAGATCTCCTGCCCGACCTCTTCGAGCGTGGCGGTGCCGTCGATGATCCGGCCGCAGTTGATGTCCATGTCCTCGCTCATCCGCTCGAACATGGGCGTGTTCGTGGCGAGCTTGATGCTCGGCGTGGGCTTGCACCCGAAGACCGAGCCGCGGCCCGTCGTGAAGCACACCACGGTCGACCCGCCCGCGACGAGTCCGGTCACGGAGACCGGGTCGTAGCCGGGGGTGTCCATGAACCCGAAACCCTTCTCGGTGATCTGCTCGGCGTACTCGTAGACGGCGCTCATCTCGGCGCTGCCGCCCTTGGCGACGGCGCCGAGCGACTTCTCCAGGATCGTCGTCAGGCCGCCGGCCTTGTTCCCGGGGGAGGGGTTGTTGTCCAGCGTCCCGCCGCCGGCCTCGGTGTAAGCCTTCCACCACTCGATCCGGTCCAGCAGCTTCTGACCGACCGCCCGCGACACCGCCCGCCGGGTGAGCAGGTGCTCGGCGCCGTAGACCTCCGGCGTCTCGGCCAGCACCGACGTGCCGCCGGCCGCGACGAGCAGGTCCGAGGCGTAACCCAGCGCGGGGTTCGCCGTGATGCCGGAGTAACCGTCCGACCCGCCGCAGTTCAACCCGAGGATCAGGTTCGAGATGCCCGCCGGCTCGCGGCGCATCTCGTTCACGACCGGCAGCATCGCCCGGATCTTCTCGACGCCGGACCGCACGGTGGCGCGCACGCCGCCGGAGTCCTGGATCGTCATCGTCTCGACGAGCAGGCCGGAGGGGAGGTCCAGACCCTCGACCAGGGACTGCACCGGGATCATCTCGCAGCCGAGGCCGAGCACGAGCAGACCGCCGAAGTTGGGGTGCTGGGCGTACCCGCGCAGCGTGCGGAGCAGCATCTGCCCGCCCTCGGAGGTGGGGACCAGCCCGCAGCCGCTCTGGTGCGTGAGCGCCATGACGCCGTCGACGTTCGGGTAGTCGTCGAGTGCGGTGAGGCCACGGAACTGTTCGGCGATCATCTTCGCGGAGCTGGCCGAGCAGTTCACGGACGTGATGACGCCGATGTAGTTGCGGGTGCCCACCCGGCCGTCCTGGCGGTGGTAGCCGAGGAACGTGCGGGGAGCGCCGGTCGGCGACGGCAGGGTGATCCGGGCGGTGCCGAACTCGTGCTCGCGCTCCGTGGCGTCCATCCCGAGGTTGTGCACGTGCACGTGGTCCCCGACGGCGATGGCGGCCGTCGCCCGGCCGATCGACTGCCCGTACTTGTGGACCTGTCCGCCCTCGGGCACGTCCCGCACCGCGAGCTTGTGGCCGGCGGCGATGTCGGCGGCCACCACGATCGTCCCGGTCCCGGTGGAGACCACGGTGCCGGCCTCGAGGTCGCTCGTCACGACCGCGACGTCGTCGTCGGGGCGCAGCAGGAGCGCGACGTCACGCAGGGTCAGGTTCTGTGCTGCCATCAAGAACACCTTCGATCGGATCTGCGACGAACTGCCGCAACCGCTTTCGATCGTATCCCGAATCGAAAGGGACGGTCCGGGGCGTCGAGGCCCGCGGGGGCGGGGAGTGCACGCCTCCGGGCAGCCGTGGCGGTACGTTAACTCACGTGACCTCCCGCATCGCCGTGTGCCCGGGATCTTTCGATCCGGTGACCCTCGGACACCTCGACATCGTGCGTCGAGCGCTCTCCCTCTTCGACGAGGTCGTGGTCGCCGTCGGCAGCAACGCCGCCAAGTCCCAGCTCCTCGATGCTCGGGTGCGCACCGACCTCTTCGCGAGCGCCGTCGCCGACCTCGCGGGGGTGCGCGTGGTGCAGATGCCGGGGCTCCTCGCCGACCTGTGCCGCGAGCTCGGCGCCTCGGCGATCGTCAAGGGCCTGCGCGGCGGGGCCGACTTCGACGCCGAGCAGCCGATGGCCCTGATGAACCGACACCTGGCGGGTGTCGAGACGGTCTTCGTCACGGGCGATCCGGCGCTGTCCCACATCTCCTCCTCCATGGTCAGGGACGTCGCCCGTTACGGCGGCGACATCTGTGACCTCGTCCCCGAGCACGTCGCCGACGCCGTCCACCGCGCGTTCGGCCCACCCGCACCCACGGAAGGTTCCCGATGAGCAGCACCGCATCCGGCCAAGGGGAGTCCCTGGTCGCCATCCTCGATGAGCTGTCCGACCTCGTGGCCTCCGCGCGCGCCATGCCCATGTCCGCCTCGGCCCTCGTCAACCGTGCGGAGGTGCTCGAGCTCATCGAGTCCGCGAAGGCGGTGCTGCCCAGCCAGATCTCCCAGGCCGACGACGTGATCGCCGACGCCGACTCCGTCCTCGAGCGCGCCCGTCGCGAGGCGGGAAACATCCTGGACAAGGCCCACGCCCGGGCCGAGGAGCTGGTCTCCGCCGAGCACGTCGTCGCCGAGGCGAACGCCCGAGCCGCCCGCATCATCGACGACGCCCGCGCGCATGCCGACAAGCTCGCCCGCGAGGCGGACGACTACTGCGACCGCCAGCTCGCCCAGTTCGAGATCGACCTCGGTGCCGTCACCACCCAGGTTGGCGCGGGCCGGGCCCGGCTCGTGGAACGGGCCAGAGGACGGGCCGAGCACGCCGGGCGCGAGGACGGGCCGAAGGGGTCCAAGGGCTCGAAGGACCAGCCCCGCTCGGACAAACGGGCATCGGGAGCCCCCCGGCCCCAGGGTGGGTCGTCACAGGGATCCAGCGCGGACCGGCCCGCCGATCGCGCGCCAGCCCGCACGCCCCTCGCGGAACGCACCGCGAACCGCAGCACCCGGCCCGAGAACGGGGACAACGCCTGATGGCACGCTCACCTTT
>JAENWO010000220.1 GCA_016649925.1 Actinomycetales bacterium | reverse complement strand
GGCCGGCATCGAGGGCGCGGGGAGGTGGGAGCGGCTCGAGGACGTCGCGCCCGCTGGGCGCTGACGTGCGCGAGGCCACGGCGGTAGGGACAACGGTCCTCCGGACCCGTCGGGACACGGATCTAGCCTCGTTCCTGACGAGATGGGCGACATCCCCGCGTCGTCCATTCAGATGAGTGGAGGAGCATCGGATGAAGGCAGCACGGTTCCATGCGCGGAAGGACATCAGGATCGAGGAGATCCCCGAGCCCGAGTTGCGCCCCGGCGCCGTCGCGATCGACGTCGCCTGGTGCGGGATCTGCGGCTCCGACCTACACGAGTACCTCGAGGGCCCGATCTTCACCCCCGCACCCGGCCACCCCCACGTGCTCTCGGGGGAGGAGGCACCCGTGGTGATGGGTCACGAGTTCTCCGGCACGGTCACCGCACTCGGCGAGGGCGTTGACGATCTGACCATTGGCGAGAGTGTCGTCGTCGAGCCGTACTTCGTCTGCGGCGAGTGCCCTCAGTGCCGCGAGGGGAACTACAACCTCTGCGTGAAGATGGGCTTCATCGGCCTCGCGGGAGGCGGCGGTGGGCTCAGCGAGAAGGTCGTGGTCGACCGACGATGGGTCCACCCGGTGGGCGACATTTCGTTGGACCAGGCCGCGCTGATCGAGCCGCTGTCGGTGGGCCACCATGCGGTCGTCCTCAGCGGTGCCAAGGCCGGGGACGTCGCGGTGGTCGGCGGCGCCGGGCCGATCGGGCTGCTCACCGCCGCGGTGCTCAAGGGGATGGGCGTGATCACCGTGATGACCGAGCTGAGCGGCGCCCGCAAGGCGAAGGCGCTCTCCACCGGCGTGGCCGACCATGTGGTCGACCCGAGCCAACAGGACGTCAAGGCCTTCGTGGACGAGCTCACAGCTGGCCGGGGTGCGGACGTCGCCTTCGAGTGCGCCAGCGTGGACGCCGTGCTCGACACCATGCTCGACGTCGTCAAGCCCAGGGGCACGGTCGTCAACGTCTCGATCTGGGGGAAGCGCGCCTCGGTCGACATGCTGAAGATCGTCCTGAAGGAGATCGCGCTGGTCGGCTCGATCGCTTACGCGAACGACCACCCCGCCACGATCTGGCTCGTCCAGGAGGGCAAGGTCGATCTTGCTCCCTTCATCACGGGACGGATCGCCCTGGACGATCTCATCGGCGAGGGCCTCGACACCCTCATCAACCGCAACGAGACGGCTGTCAAGATCCTCGTCCACCCGTAGGTCGCGTGGTACCGCCGGGCGCCGTGGGAGTGGCGCTCGGCCGGGGTGGCCCGATCGGGTCCGACGGCGGTGCTCGCCTCAGGCGGTCTGCGCGTCGCAGCCGTCGCCCGGCGCTTGGGCCACCCTGATGTCGATGCCGTGCAGCGCGCTGAGTGCGTCGGCCACCCGGTCCACCTCGCCACTGCGGGCGAGCTCGCGCGCCCGTGTCATCGGCCCGTGCACGAGCGCCCCGGCGAAGTGTCGTAGCGCCCGCTCTACCTCGTCACTGTGCTCACCGCGAGCCCGGGAGCGCGCGAGCTCAGCGTCCAGAAGTGCGTCGACGTGCGCGCGGTAGGCGACGATCGCCGGCGTGGCCCCCGCCTCGGCCGCCTGCGCCTGGAACTCGCGTGCGGCCTCCACCACCAGGTCGCGGGCCTGGGCGCTCGCGTTGAGCTCGTGCACCGGGGCGTGGCGGCTGATGGTCTCGAGGTCGAGGAGCTCGACGCCGGGCAGTCTCGTGACGTCCTTGTCCACGTTGCTCGGCAGCCCCAGGTCGACGATCAGCTGGCGGCGGTCCGTCTGAGCGCGGGCGACGGCCAGGGTGGCCGCATCCAGGACGCGGACCGTGGTGGAGGTCAGCACGAGGTCTGCCTGAGCCAGCGCCGGGTGCCACGCGGACCGAGGGACGGGCCGCACGCCCTCACGGGTGGCGAACTGCTGCTCGCGGCCGGAGGGTGAGAACACGTGGACGGTGTGCACCCCTCGGTCACGCAACGCGGCGAGCGTCGTCCCCGCGTACGCGCCGGTGCCGACAAGGAGGACGTGGGCGGCCCGCCAGTCCGGGACACGGCTCTCCGCCAGGTCGAGGGCGAGTCGCACCATGGAGCGGCCGGCCGCGTTGATGTGGGTGGAGCTGCGCACTCCGCGGGATGTCGTGGAGGCGGCCTGGAAGAGGCGCTCCAGAGCCGGCGTCGCGGCTCCGGACGCGTGGGCGTGCGTGAGTGCGCGCCGGACCTGACCGGCGATCTCGTTCTCGCCGACCACCACGGACTCGAGTCCGCTCGCCACCGCGAAGAGGTGCGCCGCCACCCTGCTGGACGTCATCACGCGGGTCCGGGGGCTCAGCTCGGTCGGGGGCAGGCCGGCGGCCCGGGCGAGGCGCTCGACCACGCCGGAGATCGCGGCGGCGACGCCCTCGTCGGAGTCGTCCGTGACGTCGAGGTAGGCCTCGTACCGGTTGCACGTCGCGACCACCACGGCGCCGCGCACCGCCTCGTCCGCGAGGAACGCCGTCGGGCCGGGGCTGTGGGCGGAGAGCCGTTCGAGAACAGCGAAGTTCGCGGTTCGGTGACTCACGCTCACGCAGACCAGCACGGCAGTCATGCTACGTGCTCGCCGATCAGCTTTTGCGAACGCCGTGTCAGGTCGTCCGGCGGCAGACGACGAGGCGGCAGACGAGGTGGCGCCGACGAAGCGGCTCTCGAGGCGGACCCGGTCCGCCATGATCCGCCATCGGGCTCCGCTGACCTATGCTCGAGCCGATCCGGCACCGCAGGAGAGTAACGAGCGGTCATTCGCCTCCCAGTCAGACGTGAAGGCACCGATGAACCCCAGCAATGACGCCACGACACCTGAGCCGATGCGCCGTCCGGACACCGAGGGCCCCTGGCTCCGACCGTCTGCCGTGACCCCGGCCGAGCCTCGTTGGGGTCACGTCGACGGCCTGCAGGTCGGCCTCCACCCGCTCCGCGGCCCGCGCGGCCTGTTGAGGATCTACGCGCCGTACCTCGATCACCCGCGCGACCGGCTGGTGAACTTCATCGCGGTCGAGCCGATCACGTCCGGTGCGACCGAGCGGGGGTACTCGGAGTTGGAGCCCAGCCGGATCGACCCGGTGGCGGGAAAGCGCTTCTGGAGTGCCGACAGCCCGGACGACGCCACTCCGGTGCCGGGCGATCGTCCGGCTCGCGGCATCCTGGAGAACGTCGACGGCGTCGATCACCTCCGCGTGTTCGTCCTGGTCGAACGTTTCGACAACGGCGCGGACGTGTACGTCCGGCTGTCCTTCCGGGCAGACCGTCCGCACGAGGTCGGTCTGGCGGTGTACCGGCGCGAGGAGTCGGCGACACTCGACTACTGCATCCTGACTGCCACGATGGGCAACTTCGCCCGGCTGCGGCACCTGCACCTGGCCCACCGAATCGTCACCCCGGCGGAGCTCTGGCCGGATCTCGAGGGAGTCCACTTCGCGCCGCACGCGCGTTTCGCGGCCACGGAGCTTGCCCGTAACGGTGTCGGTGACGTGGTGGTCGGGGCGACTCCCGACGAGGCCGACCCGCAGAACGCCGAGTACTCAGCGGACACGCACGAGGACTGGAAGTACTACGGCAAGCCGGCGATCCAGACCTGGCGGGTCGAGTCGCCGGCCCCGGGACTCGAGGCGCTGGTGAACGGGCGCCGCGCCTACTGGGCGAGTGCCTCGCCCATCCCCGGTGGCACGTCCTACGAGAACCTCGAGCTCGTCGAGCCGTTCCGCCAGGGGCGGGAGTTCTTCTTCAGCATCGAGGCGATGGCGTAGGACCAGTCCGGTCGACGTCGGAGTCGGTGCAAGAATCGGGCGTGTGAACCTGCTGCCCCCCGACCACCCACTCGCGGGTGCGACGTCCTCGTCCCCCCTGGTCCGCGCCTACCGCGGCGACCGCCCCGAGTCGACGCCCGTCTGGTTCATGCGCCAGGCCGGCCGCTCGCTGCCGGAGTACCGCGCCCTGCGGACCGGCACACGGATGCTCGACGCCTGCCTCGACCCCGAGCTGGCGAGCGAGATCACCCTGCAGCCGGTGCGTCGTCACGGCGTGGACGCTGCGATCTTCTTCAGCGACATCGTCGTTCCGCTCAAGCTCGCCGGGGTGGGCGTCGACATCGTCGGTGGCAAGGGGCCCGTGCTGGAGCACCCGGTCCGGTCCGCGCAGGACGTCGCCGACCTGCGTGCCATGACGGCCGACGGCGTGGACCCGGCTCTCTTCGAGCCCGTCGCCCAGGGTGTGCGCGCCACGGTCGCCGAGCTCGGCGCGATCCCGCTGATCGGGTTCGCGGGCGCCCCCTTCACCCTCGCTGCCTATCTGGTGGAGGGTGGGCCGTCCAAGGACCACCTCGCCGCCCGCACGCTCATGCACGCCGACCCCGAGGCGTGGCGGGACCTGATGGCGTGGACCGCGGACCTGACCGGCGCCTTCCTCGAGGCGCAGGTGCGTGCCGGTGCGAGTGCCGCCCAGCTCTTCGACTCCTGGGCCGGTGCGCTCTGCCTCGCCGACTACAGCCGGAACGTGGCGTGGGCCTCACGGCACGCCCTGGCCGGGGTACGGGAGCTCCGGGTGGCCACGCCCGACGGGGTGGAGCTCGGCGTGCCCACCGTGCACTTCGGCGTCGGCACCGCCCACCTGCTCGAGGCGATGCACGCCGTCGGCGTCGACGTCGTCGGGGTGGACTACCGGACGCCCCTGGACCAGGCGGCGCGGGCGGTGCCCGGCGTGCCGTTGCAGGGCAACGTCGACCCCGCGCTGCTCGCCGCGCCGTGGCCGGTGCTCGAGGCCCACGTGCTCGACGTCCTCGACCGCGGCCGGGCGGCACCCGCGCACGTTCTCAACCTCGGCCACGGCGTCCCGCCCGACACGGACCCCGACGTGCTCACGCGAGTGGTCGAGCTGGTGCACGGGCTCGTCACGTCTCCGCGGAAGCTTCATCTCGGATGACGAGCTCACGGCCGGCTGGCGCTCTCGGGGGGCGGGCTGGCGCTCTCGGGGGGCGGGCCGACGTCGTCGTCGTCGGTGGTGGG
>JAENWO010000241.1 GCA_016649925.1 Actinomycetales bacterium | reverse complement strand
GCTCTCGCGCCTACGCCGCCCTCCGTGACGACATCGTCGAGTGGCGTCTCCCGCCAGGCGCGCCCGTGGCCGAGGTGGGGCAGGCTCAGCGGTTGGGCCTCTCCCGTACCCCGGTGCGCGAGGCCCTCGCCCGGTTGATGGCCGACGGGCTGGTCCAGAGCGCAGGCTCTCGGGGCGCCGTCGTCGCGGACATCTCCCCGCGCGACGTGATCGAGCTGTTCAACCTTCGTATCGCGGTCGAGTCGCAGATCGCCCGGCTCGCGGCGCAGCGCCGTCGGGCCGAGCCCCTCGAGGTGCTTGCCGACGAGCTCGCCGGCGCTGCCGGGCTGGACTTCACCCGTGAGCCGGACCGGACGGCGTACTACGCGATCGTGGAACGCCTCGACGGGGCGATGACCGAGGCCGCAGCGAGTGTCTACCTCGGCCGGGCGATGGACGGTGTGCGCCTGCACCTGCGCCGGTTGCGGCGCGTCTCGCGTGACAACCCGCCGCGTCTGGCGCAGTCCACCAGCGAGCACCTCCTCGTGGTCCGCGCGGTGCTCGACCGCGACGAGACCTTGGCCGTCAGCGCCACGACGGTCCACCTCAAGAGCAGCCTCGCCCACATCCTCAGCACGTACCACGTCAGCCGCTAGACCCCAGGAGACGCTGTGCCGAACACCTACCACGTCCGTGTGCACCGCAGCGCGGAGAACCTCCCCCGCACCGAGCAGCTGGCCTGGCATCTCGCCGAGGTCGCGACCGACCCCGTCCCGGTGCCGGGTGACGTGGCGGAGATGATCGTCAACCGGTTCATCGACAACGCAGCGGTGGCTGCCGCCTCGTTGCTGCGTGCGCCCGTCGTCGCCGCGCGGGCGCAGGCGCTGGCCCACCCGTACTCCCCGGGCGCGACCGTCTTCGGCCGCACCGCACAGCTGCGGGTGAGCCCGGAGTGGGCCGCCTGGGCGAACGGGGTGGCCGTGCGCGAGCTCGATTACCACGACACGTTCCTCGCCGCCGAGTACTCCCACCCCGGCGACAACATCCCGCCGGTGCTCGCCGTCGCCCAGCACACCGGCGCCAGCGGTGAGGACCTCCTGCGCGGCATCGCGACCGGGTACGAGATCCAGGTGGACCTGGTCAAGGCGATCAGCCTGCACGAGCACAAGATCGACCACGTCGCCCACCTCGGCCCGAGCGCAGCCGCCGGGATCGGCACCCTCCTCGGGCTGGACACGGAGACGATCTTCCAGGCGATCGGGCAGGCGCTGCACACCACGACGGCCACCCGGCAGTCCCGCAAGGGTCAGATCTCCACGTGGAAGGCGTACGCCCCCGCGCTCGCGGGCAAGCTCGCCGTCGAAGCCGTGGACCGCGCGATGCGCGGACAGACTTCGCCCGAACCGATCTACGAGGGCGAGGACGGAGTCATCGCCTGGCTCCTGGACGGACCCGAGGCGAGCTACGGCGTCGTCCTCCCCGCTGAGGGCGAGCCGAAGACCGCGATCCTGGCGACCTACACGAAGGAGCACTCGGCGGAGTACCAGTCGCAGGCGCTGATCGACCTGGCGCGCCGGCTGCACCGGACCCGGCCCGAGCTGGGCGACCCGAACCGGGTGCGGAGCATCGTCATCCACACCTCCCACCACACCCACAACGTCATCGGCTCGGGCGCGAACGACCCGCAGAAGTACTCTCCCGGGGCCACCCGCGAGACGCTGGACCACTCGATCCCGTACATCGTCGCGGTCGCCCTCCAGGACGGCACCTGGCACCACGAGCGCTCCTACGCCCCGGAGCGGGCGGCTCGCGCGGACACGGTCGCCCTCTGGCAGAAGATCACGACGGCGGAGGACCCGGAGTGGACCCGGCGATACCACTCCACGGACCCGGCCGAGAAGGCTTTCGGCGGGCGGATGGAGATCACCACGTCCGACGGCGAGACGATCGTCCAGGAGATCGCGATGGCGGACGCGCACCCGCTCGGTGCACGGCCGTTCGAGCGGGCCCAGTATGTGGAGAAGTTCCGCACCCTGGCCGACGGCGTGCTCGAGCCGGGCGAGATCTCGCGATTCCTCGACGCCGCCCAGCGACTCCCTGAGCTCGCCCCCGGTGAGCTCTCGACGCTGACGTTCTCCGCCCGGCCGGGGCTGCTCGGCACCGTCCGCTCCCCGAAGGGACTCTTCTGATGCTGCACGCCGCTACCAGTGCGGCCGACAAGCGCGTGGCTCTGCGCCAGGCGCTCGCCGGTCCGGAGCTGCTCCGGTTCCCGGGTGCGTTCAACCCCCTCTCCGCGCGGCTCATCGAGGAGAAGGGCTTCGAGGGCGTGTACGTCTCCGGTGCGGTGCTCTCTGCCGACCTCGGCCTGCCCGACATCGGGCTGACCACGCTGACGGAGGTGGCCGGCCGCTCGGGTCAGATCGCCCGGATGACGAACCTGCCCGCGATCGTCGACGCCGACACGGGCTTCGGCGAGCCGATGAACGTGGCGCGCACCATCCAGGTGCTGGAGGACGCCGGGCTGGCCGGCTGCCACATCGAGGACCAGGTCAACCCGAAGCGGTGCGGGCACCTGGACGGCAAGTCCGTCGTCGGTGTCGACGAGGCCGCCAAGCGGATCCGCGCCGCCGTGGACGCGCGCCGGGACGAGCACTTCCTCGTGATGGCGCGCACGGACGTCCGCGAGATCGAGGGGATGGCCGCCGCGACGGACCGCGCCCGCGCACTCGTGGACGCCGGTGCGGACGCGATCTTCCCCGAGGCGATGCGCTCGCTGGCGGAGTTCGAGTCGATCGCCGAGGCGGTCGACGTCCCGGTGCTGGCCAACATGACCGAGTTCGGCAAGTCGGATCTGTTCACCACCGCCCAGCTCTGCGACGCCGGCGTGCGGATCGTCATCTACCCCGTGACGCTGCTGCGTCTGGCGATGGGTGCGGCTGAGCGCGGCCTGGACGAGATCCTCGCGGCGGGCACGCAGCAGGGCGTCGTGGAGACGATGCAGACGCGGGCCCGGCTGTACGAGCTGCTCGACTACGCCTCCTACAACGCCTTCGACAACGAGATCTTCACCTACCAGCCCTGACCGTCCCACCCGTTCCGCCGCTGATGGAGGAAACCATGACCGAGCCCACCACGCAGATCCGCAAGGGACTGGCCGGCGTCGTCGTCGACGTCACCGCCGTCTCCAAGGTCAACCCCGAGACGAACTCGCTGCTCTACCGCGGCTACCCCGTCCAGGACCTCGCCGCACGCGTCAGCTTCGAGGAGGTCGCGTACCTGCTCTGGCACGGGGAGCTGCCCACGCCCGAGGAGCTCCAGCGCCAGAACGACCTCGAGCGAGACCAGCGCAACCTGCCGGGCGGCGTGGTCGAGGCCATCCTCGCGCTGCCCACGTCCTGCCACCCGATGGACGTGTGCCGCACGGCCGTCTCGGTGCTCGGGGCGCACGACCCGAGCGCGGAGGACGCCTCGCCGGAGTCCAACCTGGCCAAGTCGTTGCGCCTGTTCGCTCAGCTGCCGGCCGTCGTCGCGCTCGACCAGCGCCGCCGCCGCGGCCAGGACATGGTGGCCCCGCGGGACGATCTGGGCTACGCCGAGAACTTCCTGTTCATGACGTTCGGCGAGCTGCCGGAGCCGGCCGTGGTGCGGGCGTTCGAGGTCTCGATGGTGCTTTACGCGGAGCACTCCTTCAACGCCTCCACGTTCACGGCGCGGGTCATCACGTCCACGCTCTCGGACCTGTACTCCGCCGTCACCGGTGCGATCGGCGCCCTCAAGGGGCCTCTCCACGGGGGTGCGAACGAGGCAGTGATGGCGACCTTCGAGGAGATCGGCTCGGCCGACCGGGCCGCGGCGTGGCTCGACGACGCGCTGGAGCAGAAGAAGAAGATCATGGGCTTCGGCCACCGCGTCTACAAGAACGGCGACTCGCGCGTGCCCACGATGAAGGGCGTCCTGGACGACCTCGTCGCGCACTACGGCCGGTCCGACCTCGGCGACCTGTACACCGCGCTGGAGCAGGCGATGGCCCGACGCAAGAACATCCTGCCCAACCTCGACTACCCGGCTGGCCCCGCCTACCACCTGATGGGCTTCGACACCCAGACGTTCACGCCGTTGTTCGTCGCGTCCCGGGTGGTCGGCTGGACCGCGCACATCATGGAGCAGCTCGGCGCGAACGCGCTGATCCGGCCCCTGAGCGAATACGTGGGGCCGGAGCAGCGCGAGGTGCCAGAACGTCGGTGGTGAGGTCTCGGACGGTGGTGAGGTCTCGGACGGTGGTGTACCAGGATCCGCTCAGCGGTCGAAGCGGGGGCCGGCCGTCGGGTCGGCGATGAATGCGAGCGTGTCGGCGATCCGTTCCGCGGAGGAGGCAGTGAGCTCGTCCGGCAGGGCGTCGGTGGGGAACCAGCCCACGTCGAGCGACTCGTCGTCGGCCACGTGCGCCTCCCCGCCCGTCCAGGCGCACCAGAACGTCAGGTCGAGGTACTGCGCCCGGTCCCCGTTCTGGTAGGAGACCACGCCCCCGGCCCGCACGGCGGCCAACGCCTCGACGCGGACGTCGACGCCGGTCTCCTCCAGGACCTCCCGCACCAGGCCGATCGCAGGTTGCTCACCGGGTTCGAGGATCCCGCTGATCACGGCCCACCGCCCGGTGTCGGCGCGGCGTCCCAGAAGCACGCGGCCGCCGTCGTCCAGGACGACGGCGCTAACGCCCGGCATCCAGAGGAGCGCGGTACCCACGCGCGTACGCAGGGCGGTGATGAACTCGGGGACAGCCATGGCGCTCCTCTTTTCTGACGACTTCCTGACGACGGCGATCCTCTCAGGTGGGAGCCCGCGGTGGCGGCATCGGCAGGATCCCGCGAGCCGGCTGCGCCGAGCCGCTCCGGGT
>JAENWO010000147.1 GCA_016649925.1 Actinomycetales bacterium | reverse complement strand
TGCAGCAGCAGGAACCCGATCACGACGGGCACACTCACGACGAGTGATGCGGCCATCACCTCGTTCCAGTAGACGTTCGTCTGGGTGGAGTACTGCCGCAGGCCGATCGACAGTGTCCGGTTGGCGTCCGTCGTCATCACCGAGGCGAACAGGACCTCACCCCAGGCGGTCATGAAGCCGTAGATGGCCACCGCGATCACGCCGGGACGCGCCGCGGGCAGCACCACCCGGAACAACGCGCCGATCGGCGAGCAGCCGTCGACGCGAGCCGCCTCGTCGAGCTCGCGGGGGATGCCGTCGAAGTACCCCGCCAGCATCCAGATCGAGAACGGCAGCGAGAACGTCAGGTACGTGATGATCAGGCCGATGCGCGTGCCGACGAGCTGGATGCCGAGGGTCTGGTCGAGGTTGACGAAGATGATGAACAGCGGGAGCAGGAACAACACCCCCGGGAACATCTGCGTCGACAGCACCGTCGTGGTGAACGTCGTGCGACCCCGGAAGCGGTACCGGGAGACCGCGTACGAGGCGAAGATCGCGATGACGAGACTGGCCAGGGTCGCCGCCGTCGCCACGATGGTGCTGTTGACGAAGTACCGGGCCAACGGGACCGTCGTCCACATGTCGACGAACGGCTCGAAGGTGATCCGGCTGGGCCACCACGAGAAGGTGCCCCGGACGTCCGCGAGGGGCTTCACCGACGAGGTGATCATGACGTACAGGGGCAGGATCGTGAACGCCGACAGGACCGTGACCACCACGACCCGGAACGCCTTGAAGGCGGTGGTGTCATGCACGTTGGGACCTCCGGTTCACGACGGCGAGGTAGATCCCCGTGACGAGCAGCAGGAACAGCAGCAGCAGCACGGACATGGCCGAGCCGAGGCCGAAGTTCCAGGTCAGGAACGAGGCGTTGTAGATGTGGAACGAGATCAGGTCCCCGGCCGGTGGCTGGGCAGTCCCGAACAGCACGTACGGCGTGTTGAAGTCGTTGAAGACCCACAGGAACATCACGAGGACCAGCACGACGTTGACCGGCCGCACCATCGGCAGGGTGATCGACCGCCACTGGCGGAACGCGCGGGCGCCGTCCATGGCGGAGGCCTCATAGACATCGTGGGGCACCGACTGCAGTCCCGCCATGAGCATGAGGAACGCGAACGGCCACATGCGCCAGATCGCGACCACGAGGAGCGACACGAACGCGTTGGAGCCGATGAGCCAGAACGGCTTCTCGTCGAACAACCCCAGGTTGTCGCCGAGCAGGTGGTTGATCACCCCGGTATCCCGCTGGAGCATGAAGTTCCAGGTGATCACGCCCGTGTAGACCGGCAGGGCGTACGGGACCAGGAACAGCGTCCGGAACACCGAGCGCCTGCGGAACGACCGCTGAAGGACGACGGCCGCGGCCATCCCAAGGACCCACGAGACGCTCACCACGATGACGGCGTAGGCGCACGTGATGAGGAAGGACTCGAGCAGGGCCCGCCCCACGGCCGCGTCGAAGTCGAGGGAGAGCTGGTAGTTCCGCAGCCCCGCCCACGGCGCCGCGGACCAGTCGCTGATGAAGAACTTCGTCAGCTGCAGAAAGCTCATCCAGATGCCGGTGAGCATCGGCACGACGTGGATGAAGAGCTCGAGCAGCACGGCGGGCGCGAGCAGCACGTACGGCAACCACCAGCCCTGGCGCCGGCGCGCCCGGCCGGCTGCCGGGCGCGCTCCCGTCTCCGCACCGGTCGAGGGGGCCGAGGTGACTGCCACGTGACCGCCGCCCTTCGACGCGCGGGCGCGTCGGCGGGCGTCAGCCAATGGAGGCGGCGACCTGGTCCTGCGCGGTCTGCATGGCCGCCCGGACGTCGTCCTCGGTCACGGTGCCACCCGTGGCGATGGTCGCGAACATCTCGTTCATCGCCTGCCCGACGGTGGTCTCGAACTGGTCCTCGGCAGGAACCAGGGGCAGCGGCTTGGACCGGGTGTTGTAGATCTCGGTGAACGTCGCCGCCTCCTCCAGGTTGTCCGTGAAGACAGCCTCCGCGTCGTTCAGGACGGGCAGCGCCGCGAACGGCTTGCCGAGCTGCTCCTGCACCTCGGGGCTCGTCATGTACTCGACGAACTGCAGCGACTCGTCCTCGTGCTCGGTGTTCGCGAAGATCGACAGGTTGATGCCCGCGACGTGGCTCGCCACGTCGCTCTCGGCGTCCGCGGGCGCCGGGAACGCGACGACGCCGTACGCGTCGTCGGCCATCCCGTTCGCCACGATCGTCGCGTTGGCGTTGTTCTGGTTGAGGATCATGGCGACCTTGCCGTTCGCGAAGTCCGTGACCGCGAACGAGCCGTTGTCGTACTGGGCGTTCGAGGGGTTGACGACCTGGTCGGTCTGCATGAGGTCGAGGTACCGCATGATGCCCTCGACGACGCCGTCCTCGGTGAAGGTCGGGTTGCCCTCGGCGTCGAACACCTCGGCACCGTTCTGCGCGGCGTTGATGAACGCGAAGTGGTTGTTCTCGGTGTAGCTGCCGGCGGCGAGCGCGAACCCGTACCTGTCCTGCGCGGGATCGGTCAGCGCCTGAGCGGCCGACACCATTTCTTCCCACGTGGTCGGGGGCTCCAGGCCCGCATCCGCGAACATCGCCTTGTTGTAGTACAACCCGTAGGCGAGGCCGTACAGCGGCACCGACGTCGGGTCGCTGCCCTCTGCACCGCCGGTCTCGAGCGCGGTCCTGACGAACTTGTCCGCACCGCCGATGGCCTCCATCTCCGCGTCACCGAACGGCAGGAACGCACCGGTCACCTGGAGCGAGACGGCCCAGGTGTTGCCGATGTTGACGACGTCGGGCCCCTGGCCGGAGGTCACGGCGGTCTGGATCCGCGTTTGCAGGTCGTTCCACCCGATGGCTTCGAGCTCGACCTTGATGCCGGTCTCCGCGGTGAAGGCATCGAGCACTGGGGTGAGAACTTCCCTGTCGTTGTCCAGGCTCGTCCCCTGGTTGCTGGCCCAGTAGGTGAGCGTGACGTCGCCGCCCTCGCTCGACGGTTCGCCCGAGCCGCTCGAACAGGCCGCGGTCGCCCCCAGCAGCAGTGCCGTGACGGCGGCCGTGGCGGTCAAAGTGCGTGTCCTCATCTGGCAACTCCTTTATCGGGTGCGACCGACCGGCAGCTTTGACCGCATCAGTTCGCCAACCTGACCGTTTCAGTTCGCACCCCGACTATGCGCCGGTTCCACGCGATCCGCTCGGATCGTTATCAAGTCGTGATGGAGCGTGTGCCGAAGGGGCGCGGGCCCTCTCGGTCAGCCTGCGGCAAGGCACCAGGAACGACCTGATCAGTGTCTTGGAGCGCGGGGAAGGAGCTCCCCGTCGCGGCACACGCAGAGCCCCGAGAAGGACCAGCCGAGCGGGGCAGTGCTCTGGATAGCCCCTTGACGTTGACCGGGCGAGGTCGCGGCGAACTGACGAGCTCGACGTCGACGGGCGCCCGGGGCTCTCAGCACGTGCAGCGCTCGGGACGCCAGACGTCGCGAATCAGCGCCAGCGCCTCGTCCCCGAGGGGGTTGACGCCGCGCCCGACGGCGAGGGAGTGCGCGACGAGGACGTGCAGGCACTTGACCCGTGTGGGCATGCCTCCGGCGGAGATGTTCTCGAGCTCGGCGACGCTGCCGAGCTCGGCCCGACGGCGCAGGTAGTCCTCGTGGGCCGCCCGGTAAGCGCTCGCGAGCTCAGGGTCCTCGAGCAGCCGCTCCGACATCTCCCGCATCACGCCGGTGCCCTCCAGGGTGCTCAGGGCCGACACGGCCGGCGGGCACGTGAGGTAGAACGACGTGGGGAACGGGGTGCCGTCCTCGAGGCGGGGCGCCGTGCGCACCACGGTGGGCCGTCCGCACACGCAGCGCGCGGCCACGGACACGACCCCGCGGGCCGGACGCCCGAGCTGCTCGGCGAGCACCTGAAGATCCTGCTCGCTGACCGGTTCCGACACCTCGGAGGTGGACTCCCCCATCAGTGCGACACCTCGCCGGCCAGCTGCACCGAGTCCCACACGGTGAGGTACCAGGGGCCGGTCTGCGGAACCGTCACCGGCCCCGTCGCCTCCGCGCCGCCGTCGTCCACCGGCACCCCCGTGACCGTCTCGGGGTCGACCACCCGGTAGGGCGTCTCCCCCGGCATCACGAAGCCGAGGCGCTCGCGAGCCTCGGCCCGGACGAACGCGTCGTCCCCCCACCGGCCCACGGTGCGCTGCAGCTGTTCGGTACCTTCCTGCGCCGTCTCGATCTGCGCGTTGAGGTCGCGCCGCACCTCCTGCTGGGAGACGTAGGCACGCAGCGTCGGGGCCAGCACGATGAAAGCCGTGAGGATGACCACGACCAGCACGATGGTTCGCACCGTGATCTGCCTCGGTTCCGAGGACGACTCGACGACGGCGGACGCGTTCCGCGCGGAGGCGGCACGTCGGACCGCGGCCGGCTTCGGGGTGGGCTTTCCCGCGGGCTTCGCGGCTCCCCTCCCAGCGGGCTTCCCACCGGACTTCCCGGCCGGTTTCCCACCGGACTTCCCGGCCGGCTTGCTGCCGGACCTCCCGGTGCCCGTGGGCTTCCCCGCAGCGCGCGCCGCATGCTCCGTCGTCGTGGCAGCACCGCGGGTGCCCGTGCGGGCGCGCGGAGCTGAAGGACGTCGGGCAGTCACCAAGCCATGGTCTCTCAACGACGCCGGAAACCGGCGGAGCGTCCTGCCGTGAGTCGCGGACCGCACCGGCCCCGGACACGCCGACGGCGGGCACCCCAGGTGGGGCACCCGCCGTCGGACGTGGATCGGATCAGAGGGTCGGGACCGTCCAGCGCGGGAACGCCGAGGCGCCCGCGTACCGGGCCGAGCTGTCCAGCTCGTCCTCGATGCGCATCAGCTGGTTGTACTTGTTGATGCGCTCGCCGCGCGCCGGGGCGCCGGTCTTGATCTGGCCGGCGTTGATGGCCACGGACAGGTCCGCGATCGTGGTGTCCTCGGTCTCACCGGAACGGTGCGAGACCATCGCGGTGAAGCCGTTGCGCTGGGCCAGCGTGACGGCGTCGAGCGTCTCGGTGAGGGTACCGATCTGATTCACCTTGACCAGCAGCGAGTTCGCGCTCTTGAGGTCGATCCCCTTGGCGAGCCGCTCCGGGTTCGTGACGAACAGGTCGTCACCGACGATCTGCACCTGGTCGCCGATCGCGGCGACCAGGGCGCCCCACGAGTCCCACTCGTCCTCGGACAGCGGGTCCTCGATGGAGACGAGCGGGTAATCCGCGATGAGCGACGTGTAGTACGCGATCATCTCCTCGCCCGTGGTCGCCTTGCCCTCGAACGTGTAGGCGCCGTCGTCGAAGAACTCGGTCGCGGCCACGTCCAGGGCCAGGCCCACGTCGCGGCCGGCCACGAAGCCGGCTTTCTCGATCGCGACGAGGATGAGGTCCAGCGCCGCCCGGTTGGTCTGAAGGTTCGGGGCGAAGCCGCCCTCGTCCCCCAGACCGGTGGACAAGGAACGCTCCTTGAGGACGGACTTCAGGGAGTGGTAGATCTCGGCGCCCCAGCGCAGGGCCTCCTTGAACGTGCCGGCGCCGATCGGAGCGATCATGAACTCCTGGATGTCGACGTTCGAGTCGGCGTGCGAGCCACCGTTGAGGATGTTGAACATCGGCACGGGCAGCACGTGGGCGTTCGGGCCACCGAGGTAGCGGAACAGCGAGAGGTTCGCGCTCTCGGCGGACGCGCGGGCCGCGGCCAGGGAAACACCCAGGATCGCGTTGGCGCCCAGCCTGCCCTTGTTCGGGCTGCCGTCGAGGTCGATCAGGGTCTGGTCGAGATGACGCTGGTCGGCCGCGTCCAGCCCGAGGATCTCCGGCGCGATGACGTCGGTCACGGCCGAGACGGCGTTCTGCACGCCCTTGCCCAGGTAACGGCCCTTGTCGCCGTCACGGCGCTCCACGGCTTCGAACGCTCCGGTCGACGCGCCCGAGGGCACGGCGGCACGGGCGAACGACCCGTCCTCCAGGGCGATTTCGACCTCTACGGTCGGGTTTCCACGCGAATCGAGGATCTCGCGTGCTCCAACGGCCTCAATACTGGCCACAAGTGACTCCTTTACGTGTGTGTCTGACGTTGTCCGCGCCCCAAACGATAGTCCGCGGGGACATTCTCGGGTCGGGCCCTTCGGCCCGGGTCTGCGCTCATTCCTCCGCGGCGCGCACCTGCGTCTCAAGCAGCCGGGTGGCCTCGCGCAGCGCGGACTCCGCGTCGACGCCGCTCGCGTCGGCCCTGCGCACGAGTGCGAGCAGCGCCGCGCCCACCGCGCCCACCGCGTCCTGCGGTTCGTCCTGCGGTTCGTCCTGCCGTTCGTCCTGCCGTTCGTCCGCCGGACTTCCGACGGCGATCCCCGCCTTGCGCGCCCGGCTCACCACCTTCTGGGCCCGAGCCAGCGCGGGAAGGGTGACCGGCACGCCGTCGAGCACGGACCGACGCCCCTTCT
>JAENWO010000454.1 GCA_016649925.1 Actinomycetales bacterium | reverse complement strand
TCGGCAGCACGCCGTCCGTGGCGCCGTCGAGCAGGTGGTGCACCCGCACCGCGAGCGGGAGCTCGGCGTGGGGCACGGCCGGCTCAGCCGAGCCGGAGGCGCTCACGGACGACGTCGCTCAGGGCGCGGGCCTCGGCGTCGGCCTGTTCCTGCACGGCAGCCTCCACCATGACCCGCACGAGCGGCTCGGTGCCGGAGGAGCGCAGCAGCACCCGCCCGGTGTCACCGAGCCGGCCCTCGGACGCGGCGACCGCCGCGGCCAGGCCCTCATCGGTGAGCACGCGCGCCTTGTCGACGTCGGGCACGTTGATCAGGACCTGCGGGAGGCGCTGGATCGCGGCGGCCAGCCCCGCGAGGGGTGTGCCGGTCGCGGCGACGCGCGAGGCCAGGTGGAGGGCGGAGAGCACGCCGTCGCCGGTCGTGGCATGCTCGGCCATGATGACGTGTCCGGACTGCTCCCCGCCGAGGGTGAAGCCTCCGAACCGCATCGCCTCGAGCACGTAGCGGTCGCCGACGTCGGCCTGCACGGTGGTGATGCCCGCGTCCCGCATGGCGAGCAGCAGGCCCAGGTTGCTCATCACGGTCACCACGAGGGTTCCGTGCGCGAGCCGCCCGCTCTCCTGCATGGCGAGGGCGAGGATCCCCATGATCTGGTCGCCGTCGACGAGCGCGCCGGTGCGGTCCACGGCGAGGCAGCGGTCAGCGTCACCGTCGAAGGCGACGCCGAGGTCGGCGTCGGAGGCCACGGTGACGGCCTGCAGCTGCTCGGGGTGGGTGGAGCCGCACTGGTCGTTGATGTTGCGGCCGTCGGGCGAGGCGTTGATGACGACGACGTCGGCTCCTGCGGCGCGCAGGGCCGCGGGGCCCACCTCGCTAGCGGCTCCGTTCGCACAGTCGACGGCGATGCGCAGGCCGGACAGGTCGTTCCCGATCGTGGTGAGCAGGTGCTCGACGTAGCGGTCGCCGCCCACGCCCCGGTCCAAGGTGATGCGACCGACCCCCGCACCGGTGGGTCGCTCCCACTCGGTGCTCAGCTCCGCCTCGATCGCGTCCTCGACGGCGTCGTCGAGCTTGTGACCGCCGCGGGTGAAGAACTTGATGCCGTTGTCGGCCATCGGGTTGTGCGAGGCGGAGATCATGACCGCGAAGTCGGCGTTCTCCGCACCGGTGAGGAACGCGACGGCAGGTGTCGGCAGCACACCGAGGTCCTCGACGTCCACACCGGCGCTGGCGAGTCCGGCGATGACGGCGGCGGACAGGAACTGGCCGGATACCCGCGGGTCCCGTCCGACGATGGCCCGCGGGCGACGCCCGTCGAACACGCCTTGCCGGCCCAGGACGTGGGCGGCCGCTGCGCCGAGCTGGAGGGCCAGCTCCGCCGTGACCTCGCGGTTCGCCAGGCCTCGGACGCCGTCCGTGCCGAAGAGTCGAGCCATCCGATCAACCTTCCACCGTGCCGCGCGAGCGTGACGAAACTGCCTGGACACACCATCGGCCCCGGCGGACGGTGCCCGCCGGGGCCGAGGACAGCCGCGCTGGGATCAGCGCTTGGAGTACTGGGGTGCCTTGCGGGCCTTCTTGAGACCGGCCTTCTTGCGCTCGGTCACGCGGGCGTCGCGGGTCAGGAACCCGGCCTTCTTCAGCGTCGCGCGGTTCGAGTCCTCGTCGATCAGGTTCAGCGCACGGGCGATCGCGAGGCGCAGCGCACCGGCCTGGCCGGAGACGCCACCGCCCGTGATGCGCCCGACGACGTCGAAACGGCCCTCGAGGTCGAGCAGCGTGAACGGGGCGTTCACCAGCTGCTGGTGCAGCTTGTTGGGGAAGTAGTCCTCCAACGTGCGGCCGTTGACCTTCCAGGTGCCGGTGCCAGGGACGAGTCGCACGCGGGCGATCGCCTCCTTGCGGCGACCCAGGGCGGCACCCGGCGCGGTGAGCGACTGACCGCCACCGGTGGGGGCCACGCTCTCGGACGTGTAGGAGCTGGGCGCGTCGGCTTCCAGCTCGTCGATCTCAACTGTGGTCTCAGCCACGGGTTCTCCTCGGTCGGATTTCTTCGCTGCAGGAACGCCGGGGCGTTACTGCGCGACCTGGGTGATCTCGAAGGGCTGCGGGTTCTGGGCACCGTGGGGGTGCTCGGCTCCGACGTAGACCTTCAGCTTGCCCATCTGGGCGCGGCCCAGGCTGGTCTTGGGGATCATGCCCCGGACAGCCTTCTCGACGGCGCGGTCGGGCCGCTTCTCGAGGAGCTCGGCATAGGTGGTCGCCCGCAGGCCACCCGGGTAACCCGAGTGGTGGTACGCGAGCTTGTTCTCACGCTTCGCGCCGGTGAGCGCGATCTTCTCGGCGTTGACGATGATGACGAAGTCACCACCGTCGACGTGCGGAGCGAAGGTGGCCTTGTGCTTGCCCCGGAGCAGGGTGGCGACCTGGGTGGCCAGACGTCCGAGGACGACGTCGGTAGCGTCGATGACGTACCAGTTACGCTCGGTGTCGCCGGGCTTGGGGGTGTACGTACGCACGGTCGGAGCCTTCGTTTCTCTGCTGGTCTGCTCGGCTCACCGCCCGCACGCAACCCCAGCAAGGACGGGGCGCGCGCACGCAGCGGACCGGATGGTCACTTCGGTGTTGGTGCGCATCATTCGCGCGCGATGGGAG
>JAENWO010000279.1 GCA_016649925.1 Actinomycetales bacterium | reverse complement strand
GCGCGGGGCTGAGGCTTGGGCGCGGGGCTGAGGCTTGGGCGCGGGGCTGGGCCCAGCACAGGGCCAGACGCTGCAGACCCAGTCGCCGGAGCTCAGCCCCGCGCGAGCTGGGCCCAGCAGCGGGCCTGGGCCAGGTCAGCGAGGGCGTCGGCCTGGCGGGCCGGCTCCGGCCATGTCTCCACCTGCCAGAGCACCGACTCCACGGTGCGGGCGGCCGCCCACTCGCAGATCCGCACGAACGGGATCCCCAGCGTTGCCGAGGCAAGCTCCACGCGAGGGGCGAGGACGGCGACCGGGTCCGGGTGGGCGAACGGGTGGTCCACCTGACTCAGGAGCGGCCACAGGTCGAAGGCCGGGTCGCCGAGCATCGGCTTGGGGTCGATGGCGAGCCATTGGGGCGTCAGCTTCCCCGGAGCGTCGAGGAGGATGTTCCCCGGGTTGAAGTCGCCGTGCAGGACGACCGTCGGGCCCGGCATGACTCCCGGCGAGGCGAACGCCGACAGCAGCTCCAAGCCGTAGGAGACGTCGGCCCGGTATGGCTGGTACAGGCGGGCCCACCGGTTCGCCCGCTCGGTCGCGATCCGCGACCAGATTGCGCTCACGTCGCTCAGGAGCGGCAGGCCGGAGCCGGCCGCGGGCGCCCGGTGCAGGTCCCTGAGGACCTCGAGGGCGGCGGCCAGGCGGACCTCCGGCGGGGATCCGTCGTGCAGCAGCAGGGTGCCCGGGTGCGCGCGACGCAGCAGCAGCGCCCAGTCCTGCGGGTCGCTCGCCAGCAGCTCGACGGCGGCGCGGGCGTGCCAGAGTGCGAGCGCCGTGCTCTCGTGCTGCGCCTCGTCGTGGGGGAAGACCACCTTGAGCACGATCGGTGTGCCGTCCCCAGTGGTGCCCGGTGCCGTCCATGCGGCCGTCCCGACGCCGAACGGCGCCCCGAGGGTCAGTCCCCACCGCTGCACGGCCCGCTCGACGAGCTCGGGCAGGCGGGCCACCCACGCCGCGCCGGCGGGGGTGGAGCCCGCGCCCGTGGTAAGCGCGGCGGGCAGGACGACCGGGTTCAGGAGCGGCCTCCCGCGACGGGGAGCATCACGCCGAGCAGAGCCGCCAGCTGCGCCGGGGTGTCGACGACGGCGTCGGCCTCGTTGTGCTCCTCGGCCGTGCCGTAGCCCCAGGTGACGAGCACGCAGGGGAGCCCGTGCGCCACCGCACCCGCTCGGTCGTGGGCGCGGTCACCGACCATGACGACGCGGGAGAGATCCGCACCCGCGGCGTCGAGCGCGGCGAACTCCCGGATCGAGGCGGGTGAGCTCGTCGTGCAGAACCTCGTGTCGGGACCGTTCACTTCCTCGTTGTTTGCGGTCGCCGTGGTGATCCCGCTGGGCGTCAACGTGGCCGTCTTCGCCGTCGCCGGCGTGCTGGCCTTCCTGCTCCCGGCCAGCGCCGCGGGCGCGCACCGGAGTGGACCCGCGGAGACTCCAGCCGTGCACTGGTTCCGCCAGCTCGTCGACGGGTACCGGTTCATCATGGCCAGTCCGATGCTGCGGACCTTGTGGTTCCTCAGCACGTTCGTCGGGCTGTGCTTTTCGGCGGCGCTCGCCGCTTGGGTGCTGTTCGTGCTGGACCGGCTCGGCGTACCGGAGGCGTGGTTCGGCGTGTTCATGCTCAGCGGCGCCGTCGGAGGCATTCTGGGCACCCTCGTGGTGGGCCGGGCGAAGAACCGGCTCGGCGCCGGGCTCGTCATGGCCCTCGCCAACCTCGTGGGCAACGCGGTGCTCACCGTCGTCGGTGCGCTACCGACGATCTGGGTCGCCTCGGCGATGGTCAGGCCCGGGCTCGTGGTCGTGGTCATCCCTCATCCTCACCCTTGGAGTGCACTCCAAGTCAAGGTCGTCAGACAGGGGCTGGTGCTCCGCCCGCGACGCGAGTCACGAAGAGGTCGTTACCAGGGGCCAGAATCACCAGATTCCGGACCGGAGACGACACCTTCGTGACGCGCGTCGCGGGGGATGCGCATTGGGGGCCGGAGGTCCGGGCACTCAGTCGGGTCGGGCGTAGCCGTGCTGACGCCACGCCTCGTAGGCGGCGACCGCGGCGGAGTTGGACAGGTTGAGCGAGCGGATGCCGGGCAGCATCGGGATGCGGACCCGGTCGGTGACGTGTGGGTCGGCGAGGACCTGCTCGGGCAGCCCGGTGGGCTCGGGACCGAAGAGCAGGGTGTCCCCCCGCTCGTAGGCGACGTCAGCGAACGACCGGGTGGCGGACCCGGTGAACGCGAAGATCCGCCCGCTGCCATGGATGCCGACGTGGGCGACGGCGTCGTCGAACGTCGGGTGCACGACCACGCGGGCGAGGTCGTGGTAGTCCAGCCCGGCCCGGCGCAGGTGCGCGTTGGACAGGTCGAAACCGAGCGGCTCGACCAGGTGCAGGGTGGCCCCGGTGGCGGCGACCATCCGGATCGCGTTCCCCGTGTTCGGCGGGATGCGTGGCTCGTAGAACATGATGTGGAACACGGCTATCTCCCCGGCCGGGACCACGACGGTCGGGACAGCAGGCCCTGGTCGGCCGCGTGCTCGCCTGCGTTCGGGGCCGAGGGCAGGGCAGCGGAGGTGTAGAGGGCGACGAGAGGGGACTCGCCGACGGCCCCGAGTCCTGAGGTGTTGCCCGCGTCCAGCACGACGCTCCCCGAGAAGGCGTCCTCGGTGTCGGTACGCAGCAGCGCGACCTCGTGCTCGGTCCAGGCGAGCGGGTCGGGGGAGGAGGCGTGCCCCCAGGACATGTTGCCCCACTGGTCGGAGTACGGGTTGTCCTGGAAGAACAGGTGATGACGCTCACCGTCGAACACCAGGCCGTTCGGGTCGTTCGCCCAGTTGGGAGTCGGTGCGGAGTGGACAACAGGGCGATCGGTGGACACGGCTCAAGGGTAGTGGCGACGCCCGACACCCGGTCGGCACGGACGAGGGTAGCGGCGGGGGATGAGCGCCGGTCGGCCACGAGGGTGCAGGATCCTTTCATGACCGTGGTCGAGAACGCCATCTACGTCGATGGTGTGCGCACCCAGAGCCCGAAGACGCTCGAGGACACGTTCGAGATGCTGCAGGAGCGCGGCGGTGTGGCCTGGATCGGTCTGTACCGCCCGGACGAGGCGGAGGTCCGCGCCGTCGCGCGCGAGTTCAACCTGCACGACCTCGCCGTGGAGGACGCGATCTCGGCGCACCAACGTTCCAAGCTCGAGCACTACTCCGACAGCCGGTTCCTCGTCCTGCGTCCCGCCCGCTACATCGACGCGACGGAGAAGGTGGAGTTCGGTGAGCTGCACCTCTTCGTCGGGATGAACTTCGTCGTCAGCGTCCGGCACGCGGAGTCACCTGACCTGGCGAGCGTGCGCTCCCGGCTCGAGCACTCGCCAGAGCTGCTGCGGCACGGGGCCGAGGCGATCCTCTACGCGATCCTCGATCAGCTGGTCGATGAGTACGGCCCGGTGACCGCCGGTCTCCTGAACGACATCGACGAGATCGAGGACGACCTCTTCAACGGTGAACCGGGTGTCTCGCGGCGGATCTACGAGCTGACCCGAGAGGTGATCGCGTTCCAGCGGGCGCTCCACCCGCTCATGGAGATCCTGCAGCACCTCTTCGAGCGCGGCGAGCAGGGACCCCACACCGACCTCCTTCCGCACCTGCGCGATGTGCTGGACCACGCCCTGCGCACCTCCGGGCAGGTCGACGCCTTCCGCGACATCCTGCAGAACGCGCTGATGCTCCACTCCACGCTCGTCGCGCAGGCGCAGAGCGAGGAGATGAGCAGGATGACCGAGACCAGCCTGGCGCAGACCGAGCAGACCAAGAAGGTCTCCTCGTGGGCGGCGATCCTGTTCACGCCGACGCTGGTCGGTGGGATCTACGGCATGAACTTCACCAACATGCCCGAGCTGCACTGGCAGTTCGGCTATCCCTTCGCCCTCGGGCTGATGTTCGCCACCGGCCTCGCGCTGTACACGGTGTTCAAGCGGAACAGCTGGCTGTAGAGCCGCACCGGGCCGCGACCCCTGGGCTGCTGGTGCAGTCCAGACGTCCAGCGACCGGCCGGGAACGGCACGTGAGGCAACCGGTTCCGTCTGCCGCCGCGCCGGTCCACGTTCGGCCACATGGCGCGCACCCTCGAGCATGTGACCGACCTCCCCTCCGGGGTCACCCTCACCACCGGTGAGGGCGGGCTGCTCGTCATCCGGGTGGACGAACCCGCCGCGAGCGGCGAGGTCTACCTCCAGGGCGCGCACGTCGCGGCCTGGACCCCGGCCGCGCACGCACCCGTGCTCTGGATGAGCTCGGCGAGCGAGTTCGCTGACGGCGTCCCCATCCGCGGTGGCGTGCCGATCTGCTTCCCGTGGTTCGG
>JAENWO010000056.1 GCA_016649925.1 Actinomycetales bacterium | reverse complement strand
CCGTGGCGTGCGGGCTGATGATGACGTCGGGCTCATCCCACAAGGGGGAGTCTGCGGGGAGCGGCTCGGTCTCGACGACGTCGAGCGCAGCACCGTGCTGTCGCATCCCACGTTCACCAGCCATGCGTGCGCGGGCAGCATGGCGATCCGCGCGGCGTCGAGCGCGTGGTGGGTGCTCGGGCTGGACGGCATGATCATGATCAATACATCGGTCCGTCAGGTGCGGTGCGAGGACACCGGCGATCGGGCCGAAGCCCCAGATGAGCACCCGGGCATCGCGCAGCGTGCGGAAGCTCTCGGGCTCCGCGACCGGTTGCAGGCCGCCGAGCTCCGTCGCCCACCGGTGCCCGATCTGAGCGGGTGAACCGGTGCAGGCGGCGAGCTGCGGCCAGCACGAGGGCGAGTGTGTGCTCGGCCACCGGTCGGTCGTGCAGCGAGCGCCCCGAGGTGACGACGACGTCCGGCCCGAACCCGGCCGCGAGCACCTGGTCGGACCCGGCAGCGAGGGACTGGACCCGTCGAAGGGGGTGCAGGCGACGCGCGCAGTCGCGGAGCTGGGCGGCGGGGTTCCCCCAGACCACGAGCACCTCCGCGTCCTCCGCGCGCGCAGTGACCGGTTCGTCGGGTGCGTACCGGACGAGCTCGACGCCGTCGGGCACCTGTGGGGCCAGCAGGATGCTCGTCGGGAGCAGAACCTCAAGGCTCATCGTGTGATCGACTCCAACAGCTCAAGGACGTGCTGGTAGTTCCGGCCCGTCGCGCGGGACATGCCCATCTCGCACGGGCGGTTGTTCGAGACGTAGGCGTCGAAGTCGCGCCCGGCGAGCTCCGCGGCCTGGTCCGCCGTCGCCCCCGCCGTGACCTCAGGGTGCAGCAGGCCACGGTCACCGGCGAAGCCGCAGCAGCTCCAGCTCGTGGGGACCACCACGGTGTCCGCGCAGACCGCCGCGATCGCCATGAGGTCCGCCGTGGAGCCGAGGTGCTCGCTCGAGCAGGTCGGGTGCACGGCCACTGACGACAGGCGCCGCTGGACCCTCACACGCGGGAGCACCTCGGTGCGGACGAAGGTCACCGCATCGACGATCTGCAGCAGGCGGTAGCGCTCCTGGGCGTCGCCGCTCAGGTGCGGGCCGATCTCGCGCAGGCCGAGGCTGCACGAGGCGGCCTCGCAGACCACGGGCAGGCGTCCGCCCTCGGAGGCTTCAAACACGGCCTCGAACGTGCGCCGGGCCATGGCCTCGTAGCCTCGTTCGAGGCCCTTGGACCTCCACGGCGTGCCGCAGCACAGGCTGTCGATCCCGGCCGGGATCGCGAGCGAGCGGCCCGCCCGCTCGCAGAGCTCCTGGAAGGCGGCGGTGGCGCCCAGCGGGGCGGGTTCCTCGGGCGTGGCGACCGGTCCGAAGAGCGAGCCGATGCACGCTGGGAAGAAGACGGCCACGGCATCGCGTGGGTGGGCCGGGGACGGCCGCCGCGCGCCGGCGTTCGGCAGGTCGTCCCCGACAAGCGGTACCAGGTCGTGGGGCAGCACCCTGCGAGCGGCGCGCGAGCCCGCCTCCAGCAGTCCGGACGGGAGCTTGTCGGCCAGCCGCAGTCCGGCGCGCAGGCCGGTCACCGCCCCCGCCCAGTGCCCGGCCGCGACGGCGCCACCACGCTGGATGCCCTTGCCGAGCCGGTCGGCGCGCATCCGCTTCATCACGGCGCCGGTGTCGATCGACACGGGGCACGCCGTCATACACATCGAGTCCGCGGCACAGGTGTCGACCGCCTCGTAGGCGAACTGTTCCCGAAGCTGATGGACCCGGGCGAGCTCGCCGTCGGCCTCCGCCTGCGCGATCTCCCGCATCAGGACGATCCGCTGACGCGGAGTCGTCGTGACGTCGCGGGACGGGCACACCGGTTCGCAGTAGCCGCACTCGACACACGTGTCGACGGCTGGGTCGACGGGTGGCGCCGTCTTGAGGTGGGCGAGGTGGATCCGCGCGTCGTCGCTGATCACCACGCCGGGGTTGAGGAGGCCCGCCGGGTCGCACAGCGCCTTGACGGTCCGCATGACGTCGTAGAGCTCGTCGCCGAACTGGCGGCGGACGAACGGCGCCATGATGCGCCCGGTGCCGTGCTCGGCCTTGAGCGATCCGTCCGCACCGAGGACCAGGTCCACCAGGTCCTCGGTGAACGCCTCGTAGCGGCGCAGCTCCTCGGGGTCGTCGAACCGAGGAGTGATCATGAAGTGCAGGTTGCCGTCCTTGGCGTGCCCGAAGATCACGGCGTCGTCGTACCCGTAACGCACGAACAGCTCGGTGAGCCGCTCCGTCGTGGCCGTGAGCACGGGCAGGGGCACGACGATGTCCTCGAGCAGTGCCGTCGTCCCCGTCGGGCGGGCTCCGGCGACCGCGGTGTACAGCCCCTTGCGGAGGTGCCACAGGGCGGCCCGCTCCGCCGCGTCGGTGGTGAACTGCGCGGGCCTGGCCAGGTGCAGCCGGTTGATGGTGGCCTCTGCGGCGACGAGCTGGTCACGCAGCTCCTGCTCGGTCGTGGCCTGGAGCTCGACGAGCAACGCGGTGTGCGCCTCGACGTCCAGGTCGGCCAGGACGGCGCTCGCCTGGACGTCGCGCTGCAACACCCGCAGGGAGAGCGAGTCCATCAGCTCCACCGTGCGCGCGCCGGCGGCGAGCAGGTCCGGCAGTGCGTCGGTGGCCTGGCTGAGCGAGTCGAGCACGAGCAGCGCCGTGGCCGCCCACCCATGCACCGGCACGGTCCGGAACGTCACCTCCCCGACGAACCCCAGTGTCCCCTCCGACCCGATCAGCAGGTGGATGAGGATGTCGACCGGCTCGTCGAAGTCCAGGAACGCGTTCAGGGAGTACCCCATGGTGTTCTTCATGGAGAACTGGTGACGGATGCGGGAGACCGAGCCCGGGTCTGCGCGGACGCGGTCGCGCAGGTCGACGAGCCCCTGCCACAGGTCGGGCTCGCACGCGCGGAGCCGCGCGTCGGCGTCCGGTGCCGAGGTGTCGACGGTGGTCCCCGAGGGGAGGGTGAAGGTCATCGACTCCATGGTCCGGTAGGCGTTGGCCTCGGTGCCGCAGGCCATCCCGGAGGAGTTGTTGGCGACGACGCCGCCGACGGTGCAGGCCGCCTCGCTCGCAGGATCAGGTCCCAGCTTTGTCCGGTGCCGGGCGAGGACGGCGTTGACCGACCGCACGGTGGCGCCGGGCTGGCTCCGGACGCGCGCACCGTCGTCGAGGACCTCGACGCGGCGGAAGTGTCGACGGGTGTCGACGAGCAGGCCCTCGGTCCCGGCCTGACCGGACAGGCTCGTCCCGGCCGAGCGGAACGTCACGGGCAGCGCGTGCTCGATGGCCACGCGCAGCAGCTCGGCGACGTGTGCGGCGTCCCGGGCGGTCACGACGGCACGGGGATACAACAGATAGTGCGACGCATCGTGCGCCATGGCCGCGAGGTCCACCGCCCGGGTCCGGACGTCCTGCTCGCCACTCACCGCGCGCAGCGCGTCGAGCGTCGAGCCGGTGAGTGGCTGGGCGTTAGCCATGCTCCCTCTCTCCGCCGCCGGCCGTGCCCCGTAAAGGTCCAGGAGGAGGGCCGGCTTGCTTGGATCAGCCGTTCCGGTTCCGGTCAGGCCTGTCGGGCGACCGGACCTGGGCCCTCGGCGAGGGTCGCACCCAGCGCCTCGTCGATGATAGCGACCGTCGCCATGATGTCAGCGTCCGTGTGCGCCGTCGAGAGGTACCACCGTCCGCCGGGGAGCGTGAACAGCCCGCGCCGCAGCATCTGGACGGTCAGCCGGTCGTAGAACCCCTGGTCCGCAGCCAGGAAGTCGTCGAACGTCCGAGCGGACTCGACCCCGGCGATGCACTGCACCACGGGCCCGACCTGGTGCACGGTCGCGGGGACGCCGTGGCGGACGAAGGCGTCGCGCAGGCCGTCGGCCAGTGCCTTGCCGCGCCGCTCGAAGCCCTCGTACACACCCGGCTCGGCCAGCGCGTCCAGGGTGGCCCCACCTGCGGCGAGCGCCACGGGGTTCCCGTTGTAGGTACCGGCGTGGACGACGCCGCTGGTGGTCCGGTCGATGAGCTCGGCCCGGCCCGCGACTGCGGCCAGCGGGTACCCGCCGGCGATCGCCTTGGCCAGGACGACGAGGTCGGGGGTCACACCGTAGCGGGTGACCGCCCCGCCGGAGCCGATCCGAAAGCCGGTGATCACCTCGTCGAACACGAGCACGGTTCCGGTTGCGTCGCAGAGCTCACGCAGTCCTTCCAGGAACCCGGCCGGCGGCTCGAACACGCCCGAGTTGCACAGCACCGGCTCGAGGAAGACGGCGCTGATGTCGGCACCCGGGCTCTTGAGCAGCTCAGCGGTCGCCTCGAGGTCGCCCCAGGCCACCAGGCTCAGATCGTCCAGCGCTCCGGGGTTCTGGCCCTGGCTGCCCAGGCCCAGTGAACCGTCGGCCCCCGGCCGGTAACCGACGAGCATCGAGTCGGACCAGCCGTGGTAGTGCCCGAGGAACTTGACGAACCGCCGTCGTCCGGTGACGGCCCGGGCGAGCCGCAGCGCCACCTGGGTCGCCTCGGACCCGGTGTTGCTCCACAGCACGCGCTCGGTGCCCGGTATGCGGGCCAGCACCTTCTCGGCGACCTCCGCCTCAAGCAGGTGCCCCGAGCCGTAGGTCGCTCCCAGCGGCAGCTGCGCGCTCACCGCGGCGGTCAGCCCCGGGTGGCCGTGCCCGAGGATGACCGGTCCCCAGCCCAGCACGTAGTCCAGGTAGCTGTGGCCGTCCAGGTCTGTCATGCGCGGCCCCGACCCGCCCTGGAAGAACAGGGGGTGAGGCTTCATCGACGCGCGCAGACCCGTGGAGACCCCCCCTGCGAGCGAAGCCTTGGTTCGCTCCCATGCCTGCTCGGATGCTGGCCACGAAACGATCGTCATTGCGGGGTTCCCCCTTGGATCGGCCTAGCCTTGTTGTTCTGACTATTGGAATCGCGGTTCCACTGGCTGTTACGCTACTATCGCCCGATGAGCCGGTCAACCCAGTGGGCCCGCGGTGTTCACGACGGCGTGCCGGGCGCTGCCGGCGATCGGGGGATCCCTCGCTTCCGGAGCCTGCCGGACCCGATGACCGCCCCGCGGGACGTCGCACACCAGGGCTGGCGCCTGACGGATCTGCTGCTCCCGGCACTGACGCTGCGGGCGAGCGCGATCGAGCACAACGTCGCGCTGCACGCCCGATGGTGCGAGGCCGCCGGTGTGTCGCAGGCACCGCATGCCAAGACCCATCTCTCGCCGGAGATCGTCCGGCTCCAGCTGGACTCGGGTGCGTGGGGGATGACCGCAGCCTCGGTGCACCAGGCGCGTTTCCTCGCGGCGGTGGGTGCTCGCCGGATCCTCCTCGCCCACGAGGTCGTCGACCGGGCGAACATCCGAGCCCTGGCGCGCCTCGGCGAAGAGTCCCCCGACGTGGTCGTGATCCCGCTCGTCGACTCGCTCGCGGGCATCGCCGCGCTCGAGAAGCACCTGGGTGCAGCGGGGGCGACGCGTCGACTGCCGGTGCTGCTCGAGCTGGGCATCACAGGTGGGCGCACCGGCCTGCGGGACCTCGACGAGCTCGAGGACGTCGCGGTCGCGGTGCACGGCAGCGCATGGCTCACCCTGGTCGGCGTCGAGGGCTTCGAGGGCATCCTCCCGGTCGGTCGTGGGACCGAGCAGGTGGCTGCCGTCGATACCTACCTTGCCCGGCTCGTCGCAACGGTGGCACGGCTCGACGCACGCGGCCTGTTCGGCGACATCGAGGAGATCCTGCTGACCGCGGGCGGGTCGGTGTTCCCGGACCGGGTCGCCGCGGTCGAGCGCCCCCGACTGAGCCGGCCGGTCCGGATCGTGGTGCGCTCGGGCGGGACCCTCACCCATGACCACGGCCCGTCCGCGGCCTACGCCCCGCTCGCGCCGGAGGCGGCGCACCCGTTCGGTGCGCTCCGCCCGGCGCTCGACCTGTGGGCCGCTGTCGTCTCCACGCCCGAGCCCGGTCTCGCGCTGGCCGCCTTCGGCAAGCGCGACGCCCCGTACGACAGCCATCCACCGGTGGTCCTGGAGGTGCTGCGCGACGGCGTCGCGGTGCCGAGCGAGGGGGTCACGGTCGAGCGCATGAACGACCAGCACGGGTTCCTCGCGCACAACGACCTGCTCCAGGTGGGTGACGTCCTGCGCCTCGGGCCGTGCCACCCGTGCACGGCCTTCGACAAGTGGCCACTCATCCCCGTGCTCGACGACGACGACGTCGTGGTCGGTGCGGTCACCACCTGGTTCTGACCGGGCTCGGACCCGCCCGGTCGGCCGAGCGAGGCTCACCGGAGAGTGCCCGCAGCTGACGAAGGAGTGCTTGGCCGGTGACCCGCAGCGAACGCATCGTCGGCAAGGCCGTCGCCCGCGGCGTGCGGGCTCAGGCCTGCCGCACGGTCTGACGCTGCGTACCGATCCCTTCGATGTTCATCTCGATGACGTCGCCTGCCTGGAGGTACGGGAAGCGCCCCGACAGGGCCACGCCCTGCGGCGTGCCGGTGTTGATGACGTCGCCCGGCTCCAGTACCGCCACCTGGGACAGGTGCCACACCAGGTAGTCGACCGAGAAGATCAGATCCGCGGTCGTGGAGTCCTGGCGGGGCTCGCCGTTGACCCAGGACCGCAGGCGCAGGTGGCCCGAGGAGAGCTCGTCGGCGGGGACCAGGACCGGACCCAGCGGGTTGAAGGTCTCGGAGCACTTGCCCTTGGACCACTGGCCGCCCGACTGCTCGAGCTGGAACGCCCGCTCGGATACGTCGTTGGAGATCGTGTACCCGGCGATGTGCTGGGCGGCGTCCGCCGGTGAGTCCAGGTACCGCGTACGCCGGCCGATCACCACGGCCAGCTCGACCTCCCAGTCGGTCTTGGCGGAGCCGCGTGGGATGAGCACCTCATCGTTCGGCCCGACGACGGTGTTCGGGGTCTTGAAGAACAGGACGGGTACCGTGGGGGGCTGCGCGCCGGACTCGGCCGCGTGGGCTGCGTAGTTCATCCCGATGCACCAGACGGCGTGCGGGCGCGCGACTGGTGCGCCCAGGCGCAGGCCGGAGACGTCGATCGCCTCGAGCGCTCCGTCAGCCAGTGCCCGGCGCGTCGCGGCGATCCCGTCACCGGCGAGGAAGGTGCCGTCGATGTCGCGGGTCAGCGTCGACAGGTCGTAGGTGACTTCGGCGTCGTCGACGACAACCGGACGCTCGGCGCCGGGCTCGCCTACGCGAAGAAAGTGCATGCTTCTCCTTCGTGGTGGGGGGACGGCGGATGGGCCGGCCCGCAGTGTGTCGTCGTGCCACCGTGAGTGTGGCGCTCACAGCGGATGATATGTCATTTCCGCTCATCGAAACCCTCGGAATGCCCGCCGGCCGTGCCGAAGGTGGGTGGGCGCGGTGCGGCGACCGCCCGCGCCGACATCGTTGCGCCGCGGCGGGCGGCACCACTACTGTCATGAGAACTGAAACAGAAATTTCTTTCAATGGAACATCGGGAGTCGTGCGATGACGAGTGCTGCTACTGCGCCGAGCACCGGAGGGGCCCCGCGGATCGCTGTCGCGGGGCTGATGTTCGAGGCGAACACCTTCGCCCCGGGGCTGACCGGCCTTGCGGCCTTCGAGTCCTCGACCTTCGTCGAGGGCGCCGCGGTGCTGACCATCGGCGACGGGCTCGACTCGGTCGCCGGTGCGGTGGCCGTGGCGCGCGAAGCCGGAGCCGTGGTGATCCCGACGACCCTGGCGGGCGCCATGAGCGGCCCGACCGTCGCTGCCGGCGTCTACCCCGCCCTGCGTGAGCGCCTGCTCGCCGGCCTGGCTCCGCTGCGTGGGCAGGTCGACGGCGTCTACCTGCAGCTGCACGGTGCGATGGTCACCGAGGACGACCCCGACGCCGAGGGCGATCTGTTGGAGGCGGTCGCGGAGCTGATGGGCGTTCCGGTCGCGGCGTCGTTCGACCTGCACTGCCACTTCACGGCGCGCATGGGATCCGCGACGCCGCTGATCGCCGGCTACCACACGCTCCCGCACGTGGACATGGTCTCGACCGGCGCGCGCGCGATGACGCTGCTGCTCGCGCAGCTCCGTGGCGCTGCGCCGGTGCTGGCCTGGCGCAAGATCCCGATGATCACCTCCTCGGAGGGCCAGGACACCAACCACCCGCCGATCTCCGAGGTCATGGCACGGATCAGGGAGATCATCGCCGAGCCGGACGTGCTGGACGCCTCGCTCTTCATGACGCAGCCATGGTTGGACGTCCCGGAGCTCGCGTGGGCGGCCCTGGTCATCACCGACGGGCGCAAGGAGCTCGCCCAGGCTCGCGCCGACGAGCTGGCGCAGATGGCCTGGGACCGCCGTGAGCAGGTGCTCGCTCCCAAGGTCCCCATCGACAGCGCGCTACGTACTGCCGCGCAGGCGGAGCGGGATGCCGGGCTCGGCCCGTTCGTGCTGGGTGACGGCGCCGACAGCGTCTCGGCCGGCGCGACCGGTGACGGTGTGGAGGTGCTGGCCGGTTTCCTGCGCAACGAGCTGACCGGGCGGGCTCAGGTCATCGTCGCCGATGCGGACGCCGCTCGTCGGTGTGCCGAGGCGGGCCTGGGGGCCGAGGTGACCGTACGTGTCGGCGGGTCGCTCGCGGCCGCCTTCCACTCCCCCGCTGAGATCACCGGGACGGTCGTGACTCTCACCGACGGCCGGTTCCAGTCGCTCTACCCGCCCGCCCCGGTCGACGTCGGCACCACCGCGGTCGTGCGGGTGGGCGAGCATCTGCACGTCGTGATCACGGAGCGGCCGTCGAGCCAGCTCGACTACCAGCTGTACCTGCGCGTGGGGCTCGACCCGAGGGAGGCTCACGTCGTGGTCACCAAGTCCGCCGGAGGCTACCGGGCGTTCTTCGAGCCCATCGCCCGCGAGTGCCTCGACGTCGACACCCGCGGGCCCTCGGACTCGCGGATCGAGAGGCTGCCATTCACCAAGGTGGACCGACCGCTCTACCCCTTGGACCCGGACCTGAGCTGGTCCGCGCGAGCCTGAGGCGGACGGCTCGGGCGCTCGCTCGTCGAGCGCCCGGGCTTTCTTGGCCACCGCCGCAGCGAGCGGAGCGCACGCGGACGACGTCGTCGAACCACCGCTGTTCGCTGCCGGCCGGTGCGTACGTCCACCACACCACCAGCGGGGTGTCGGGCCCCGCCGCGGTCACGTGCCGAGAGCGGGAGGGGGTGAGCACGATTGTTGCCCGGCCGGACCGGGAACTCCTCGCCGAGGAACCCCATCTCCGAGATCGGCGTGTCGCGAACCCGTTCGGGTCCGAACTCCTCGAACAGCCATCAGCGCCGTGCTGATAGGGGCCGCTCGTGCCGCTGGTGCCGCGAGGGGCGCTGTCGGGATCTCCTTGCCGATCTCCCGCCTGGTCGAACGGCAGGACGCGATCATCGCGCTAACGAGCAGGGCGCGCGCGGACCACGTCGCCGGGGACGTCTCGCACCGAGGTGACGCCGCAGAGGGCCATGCTCACCCGGAGCTCCTGCACGAGCGTCTCGACGACGGTGCGCACCCCCGCCGCGCCGTCGGCGGCCAGCCCCCAGACGTAGGGACGGCCGATCATGACGGCTCGCGCGCCGAGGGCCAGGGCGATGAGCACGTCGGACCCGCGGCGCACCCCGCCGTCCAGCAGGACGGGCACCTCGCCGCCGACGGCATCGACCACCTCGGGCAGCACCTCGAGCGTCGACGTCGCGTTGTCGAGGTTGCGGCCGCCGTGGTTCGAGACCGCGACGGCCGCGAGCCCGGACCGCACGGCGTCCGCCGCGTCGCGCGCTCGCATGATGCCCTTGCCGATCACCGGGAGCGTGGTAGATCCCACGAACTTCTCGATCGTCGACCACGTGATGCTCGGGTCGATGTAGCTCGGTGCCATCTGTCGGTAGATGTCGTCCGCCGGCGCCGCGCCCCCGCCCGTCGACAGGTTCGCCCGGGAGATTCCGGCCGGGAGGTCCTGCAGGAACCGCTGCTGCCGGTACCGCGGGCCGGCGACGGCGCCGTCGAGGGTCAGGACCAGCGCGCGTGCGCCGGCGTCTTCAGCGCGGCGCACGTACTCGCGGACCACGCCTCGGTCCTGCCAGAGCGCGAGCTGGGCGTAGAAGCCGCCCGGCAGGTGCTCGGCGGAGCTCTCCAGCGTCTGGCTCGCGTCACTGCTCAGGACGAGCAGCGATGCCGTGTCGGTGGCGGCCCTGGCCGTCGCAGCTTCGCCCTCCGGGTGGTAGAGCTCGTGCAGCGCTGTCGGAGCGAGCACCACCGGATGGGCCAGGTCGACTCCCGGCAGCCGCGTCGTGGTGTCCAGCACGCTGACGTCGACACCGACGGCGGGTCGCAGTGCGTAGCGCCGGAACTCCTCGACGTTGCCCCGGTCCGTCACGCCGTCCCCTGCCGCGCCGGAGATGAAAGCGGCGATCGGCGGAGGCAGGCGCACGACGGCCTGGTCGGCGAGCAGGTCAAGTGGGTGATGGGTCACGCCATGATCCAACCACGATGGGTCGACTCCAATCAATGAAACCGCGATTCTGGCGAGTGCAATT
>JAENWO010000522.1 GCA_016649925.1 Actinomycetales bacterium | reverse complement strand
CGGATAGTCAACGCCACCGACAGGATGAGCAAAAACCGATTCTGACATGCCCGAACACTACTTGACTCAAGCAGGCATGCAGTACATCGGTTCGACGCGATGGGGTCTCCGGGAAGGGGTAGTGGACATGGCGATCGTCGTACTGCCGCAGATCCCGCCCGATCCGGAGGCTGTGCCGGCTTCGGCCCTTGGGACTGCGCCGGGTATCGGTTCGCCGGTGGCGTTGGTGGCCGCGGTGGTGAGGGCGGTGGAGGCGTTGCTGCGGCAGGCTCCGGGCGATGACGCGGGCGGGTGGGCGGCTCGGGAGCGGGAGGCGGTGATCGCGGGCTTGGACAAGGTCTGCACCCAGGCCACGCTGTACAAGGGTGCGGTCCTGGCTGCCCACCAAGATTCCGGAACGTGGCGTGCGGCAGGGGACCGGACCTTCACCGGGTGGCGTTCGCGGACCGGGCGAAAGGGGGCGGGAGATGCGGGCCGGGAGATCCAGACCGCGGAGGTCCTCGGCGGGTTACTGGTGGTGAAGGAGGCTGCCGCGACCGGACGGATCGGGCTCGGGCACCTGGAGGTCCTGACCCGGTTGAAGGCTGCCGCGTCGGCTGCGGTCAGGGCGGCGTTGAACGCTGGGGGTGAGGCCGAGCTCACCGAGCTCGCCGAGCGGGTGGACGTGGGCACGTTCGCGTCCCGGGCGCGGGCCTGGGCGGCCCGCATCGACGTGGAGGCGTTGGAGGTTGATCGTGAGGCGGCGCACCGTGACCGGTTCCTGCGTTTCACCACGACGCCGCGGGGGGATCGGATCGAGGGATTCGTCCCGCCGCTGGTGGGCGCGGTGGTGCGGGAGGCGTTGGACACATTGGTCGGGACGGCGGCCGTCGACGATGCGCGCACGCCCGAGCAGCGTCGGGTCGACGCCCTGGAGGCGATGGCCGCCCGCACCCTGGAGCAGGGCCAGGACAAGGTGGGCGCGCAGGTGCGCCCGCACCTGGCGGTCCTGGTGCGGGAGGAGACCTGGACCGTGTTGCGACGCCGCCAGTGGTTCGCCGACGGCGCGAGCGGCAACGGTCCGGTCGGCGGCGGCCTTTCGTGTGGTGTCCCGGTCCCCGAGCTGACCGGCGTTGTCCTCGCGACCGAGTTGACCGGTGTGCCGGTGGCGGAGCTGGAGGACGGGACGCTCGTCGCGCCGAGTGAGCTGGAGCGGTTGGCCTGCGATTGTGAACTGACCCGTGTCGTGCTCACCGCCCACGGTGTGCCGTTGGACGTGGGCCGGGAGGGGCGGACCTACACCAAGCAGCTGCGCCGCGCGGTTCTGACGAGGGATCGGCACTGCCAGTGGCCGGCTTGCCGGTTGCGGGCATCCTGGTGCGAGGTCCATCACATGCGTTACTGGCGGGACGGCGGAAGGACCAGCCTGGGTAACGCGATCACGTTGTGCAACTTTCACCATCACCACGTCCACCAGCGGCGGATCTGGATCACCATCGTCACCGGCGGGTTCATGTTCACACACGCCGACGGCCGGGTGATCGGGGGCACGACGCGCCTCGATGACTCGCTCCTGTGCCCGAACGGGCGACCGGGCGACCGCCAAGGTCCGGATGGGCAACCGTTGGACGGAAGTCAGGAGCGTGGACGGGATCCGGATGGGCGGCCGCCGGACGGGGGTCGGCGGAGCGGGCGGGATCCGGGTGAGCGGCCGGCGGGACGTGCCGGACCACGGGGCTTGTTACCGACTGGGCAGGTCGCCGACGGACGGCTCATCCAGATTGCGCCACCGCGCAAGAGAACGGACGCACCACCCGGCCTTTCGCTCCGCGGAAGCGAACCATCGGAGAGTCCGGGCGGTGGAGGCTCGCCACCGGAGGTTCGAGAGGGTGCCGGAGCGACGCTGTTGGATGGCGACGGGCCGAGCTTCGAACTTGCCCGACGGCGCGCCCACCGTGCCGAAGCAGACTCGCTGTTCTGAGCGGCATGACCGAGTGGTTGATGCGACCGGCATGCCGGTCGGGGCAGTGAGGCGCGGATGCTGGGCTACGCCCGAAGGACTCCATCGAGGGCGAGGGAATCGGTCACT
>JAENWO010000238.1 GCA_016649925.1 Actinomycetales bacterium | reverse complement strand
GAAGGCGTGCGCGGCGTAGTTGAGCATCGACTGGCCCTCGAACCCGTCAGCCAGCGGCAGGCTGTCCGGGTACGCCTCCTTGATGAGCTCGAGACCTGTCTGCAGCTCCGCCCAGGTCTCGGGGATGGGCGCACCGACCTCCTCGAAGACGTCCTTGCGGATGATGAGCGTGAACGCCGGGACCGAGACCTCCTGCAGGCCCGGGGTCATGTAGTACCGACCGTCGGACTGGCGCAGGTTGTCGATCATCTCGGTGAGGTCCCACTCCTTGACGTACTTCTCGAAGTTGGGCATGTACTCGGCGTAGTCGCTCAGCGGCAGCACGGCACCGGACGCAGCGAACTGCTGCTCTTCGCCGGTGTACACGAGCGGGATCACCGTGGGTGCGTCACCTGCGCTGATGAGCAGGCCGCGCTTCTCTACGGCGTCGCTGAACGGGATGTGCGTCGTGGTGATCCGGACGTTGGTGCGCTTCTCGATCTCGTCGAAGAGCTGCCAGGTGTCCTTGATGGGGTTCTCCGGCCAGTCGGTCCAGAGCATGCTCACCTCCATCGGCTCGGGCGAGGTGAACTGCTGGTCCGCGGCGTAGTCCTGCACGGCACACTTGAGGTCGGCGGGCGCGGCCTCGGTGGATTCACCTCCTCCGCCGTGGGTGCATCCGGCCAGGGCGAGAGCCGAGACGGCGGTGAGTGCCACCCCTCGGTGCAGCATCGCCATCCGGCGAGGTCGGGCGTTCGGAACAGGAACCATGATTCTCCTCTTTGAGATCGTGCTCGAGCGTGCAGTTGCGGTAGGTGGCTGTGGTGGTCCGGGGCCCGGCACGTCGCTCACGGCGACGCGGCCGGCTCCTGCTGGTCTGCGGCGTTCTCGTCGTCGGTGCTCATGCGGGTGCCCGCCAGGTCTCGACGGGTGTCAGCGGCACGAGGTCGGGACGCACCGGCGAGGTCGTGATCGTCGTCCGGTGGCCGCTGCTCGCGGCCTCGAGCAGGCCGGACATGATCTCCATGACGTGCAGCCCGACAGCACCGCTCGCGCGCGCCTCCGCGGGAGCCGCGCCGAGACCGGCGGCCCCCACCATCTCGAGCAGACCGAGGCCCCGGGACGCGTCCACGAACCCGGCCCGCGGCGCGACGAGGTCCCAGGTCGTCCCGCCGCGTGCGAGCAGCTCGACGTCGCCGGCGAAGGTGTTCGGGTCAGGCACCGCGACGGCGCCCTCCTCGCCGAACACCTCGATCGGCCGGGCTCGTGTGCCTGCCGCGTCGAAGCTGACGGTCACCGTGGAGATCGCACCGTTCGCGTGCTCGAGGGTCCCGGCGACGTGCGTCGCGACCTCGACGGGGATCACCTCCCCGGCGCGCGGACCCGAGGCGATGGTCCGGGAGCCGCGCAGGCGCCCGGCGGTGCCGGTCACGGCGGCGACGGGGCCGAGCAGGTGGACGAGGCTCGTGAGGTAGTACGGGCCCATGTCCAGCAGCGGACCGCCCCCGGCGAGGTAGTAGAAGTCCGGGTTCGGGTGCCAGGCCTCGTGCCCTGGCGACACCCAGGTCGCCACGGCACCTGTGGGTCGGCCGATGAGCCCGGCGTCGACGACGGCGCGCGCCGTCTGGACGCCGGTCCCCAGGACGGTGTCGGGCGCGCAGCCCAGACCCACCCCGGCCGCCGCAGCAGCCTGCACGACGGCGGACGCGTCGTCCAGCGTCGCGGCGAGCGGCTTCTCGCCGTAGTGGTTCTTGCCCGCACGGATGCACGCCAGCGCGATCTCGGCGTGCGCGCCCGGCGTCGTGAGGTCAAGGACCGTGCCGATGCCGTCCGCAGCCAGCAGCTCCTCGACGGTGCTCGCCCGGGTCCCGGGGAGACGGTCGGCGAGGGTCGCGGCGCGCGACGCGTCGAGGTCCGCCACAGCGGCGATGCGTACCCCGGGGTGGTCGGCGAGTGTCGTCAGGTAGGCGTCGAGGATGACGCCGAGTCCGACTACTCCGATCGCGTGCGGCTGGCCCACAGGAGCCCCCTCTCGACGATGGTGCGTACGGTCGGGTCGGCCAGGACGTCCGGGGAGTGCCCGGGAGTGGCCACGAAGATGCGTCCCGCACCCCAGAGCCGCGTCCAGACGGCCGGTGAGGTGATCGGGCGGTGCCAGGGGTGCCACGGCTGGACGGGGTGCGTCGTCGTCGCGAGCACGTCGATGAGGTCGTCGTGCAGCACCCAGTACTGCTCCGTCTCGAGCTCGAAGTCCTCGATGCCCGCCATGATCGGGTGCACGCGGCCCTCGTCGGTGACGGACACCGTGTACCGCAGGTAGTTGTCGCTCTCGTCACCGGCCCGGTCCTCGGGCCGTTTGCCGGGGTGCGTCGCGAACTGACCACCGACGAGCTGCAGGTAGTCCGAGCTGTTGCGGTAGGAGTCAGCGATCCCTCCGTGCCAGCCGGCGAGCCCTGTGCCCGCCTCCACGGCCGAGCGCAGGCCCGCGACGGCAGGACCGCTGATCTCCGACATCGTCATGCACTGCAGGACGAGGTCCACATCGGCCATCCGCGCTGCGTCGGCGTAGACCTCGTTGTCCTTCTCGATCTCCACCTCGAACCCCTGCTCCCGCAGGAAGGCCACGAACAGGTCGGTCGCGACCTCGGGCTGGTGGCCGTCCCACCCGCCTCGTACCACGAGTGCTCGTCGTCCCACGTCGGTCTCGTCTTCTCTCGTCGTCGTCGCCGCCCGGTCGCCGGGACGGCGCTGCTGCTCCTGCGCGGGAGGTTGGTCCGCTGCGTGGAGCGTGTCCCACTCCGCGCGGGTCAAGGAGATGACCGAACCGTGCTTGGTCTGTGCCGGCAGCTGGAGGTCCGCGTCCGGGACGGGGACCCATCGGCCGGAGGCCGGGTCGTCCGAGACGAGCGCGTGGAAGCCCTGAGGCTGCGTCCCGTACTGGTCCACCCACAGGAACCACCGGTCGCGACCATTCTCCCGGAACATCAGCGGGCCCTCGACGTGCTCGCCGGACCCCGACCCGAGGTGCGTGGCGACAAGGGTGGGTCGCGGGTCGTCGAACCCGCGGCGGACCTCGTGGAACACGCCCAGCGAGCGGGGGTCGTCGTCGTCGTGCTTGGCGAGCACGTGCACGATGTCGCCGTCCGGCACAGCGACGAGGTCGATCACGCCGGTGCGCATCTGCAGGTAGGGCTCAGGCGCGGAGAACGTCTCGAAGTCCTGGGTGGTCATCACGTGGACGGCCGCCGCGGACTCGCCGAGGTGCTCGGGGTCCTGCTCGTCGAAGACCTTCGCGGAGAAGAACACGCGGTAGGCCGACGCCGCCTCGTCGAAGGCGACCGTCGGGGCCCAGGCCATGCCGAAGGTCGTCGGTGCGACCTCGACGTAGCGCGGGACGGACCAGTGCACGAGGTCCACCGAGTCCCAGATGACGAGGTCACGGCTGCCGTGACGTGTGAGCGCTTCCCAGTCCGGGTCGCCGGAGCCCCACACGCGCAGGTCGGTGGCCAGGATGTGGAACCCGAGACCGTCGCGCCGCCGGACCGCGAACGGGTCACGGACCCCCGTGGTGCCGCGGGGCGAGCCGAGGACCGGAGCGCCGTTGTTCAGCCGGCGCCAGCGCAGCGGGTCGTCGCCCTCGCTGAGGGAGAGGTAGACCTGCTCAGCGTGCCCGGCCGCGTCCTCGACGAAGTGGACGAGCAGGTAACCGTAGGCACCGTTGCCCATTCCGACTCCTCCGTCATGCGGCCCCGTCGCCGCGAGAGATCGATCGCGCGGCGAGCATGCACGAGGGTACGCCCGTTGTCCAGCAACAGATGTGAACGCTGCCAATCGTTTCTACATCGCAATACAACACAGCCGTGCGTTGGGAGGTTGTCCCGAGTTCCGTGGAACTTCGGTGGCGGCCCGATGATCATCAGGCGGCGTTCACGTTCTCATCTTGACGGTCGGTAGAGTTTGCGGGCTCCGTAGACGCAGTAGTTGTCCGCCCATTGCTGGCGCAGCACCGGTCGCAGGACTCCGTCGCGGGCCGTCCGCGCCGAGGGCGGGCGGGTGTACACGGTCCGCCGGCCCACGACCGAGTGACTGCCTCCGGGTTTGCGCTGACTAGGACGTCATCGACGACACCAGCGACGGTCACAGAGTGACCTGCGTCCGCCCGAAGTGCACCTGCGTCCGCCCGAACGCGCCCGTGGCCTCGCGTCGAACCCGCGTCGTCGTTGACAACGCTCATCGTCACGAGGCCACGAGCGTCTCACGGCGGTGCCTCGACCCGAGGTCTCCAGACACGACGCGCGAGCCACCCGACCGGCCGCGTCTGGCAGCCACCAGCAGGGCGCCGCACGGATGACACGGTCGCCCCTACCGCTCCTTGTGAGCGACCTCGACGACCGTCCACGAGACGGGAGGGAGCAGAATCCGGATCGTGCCCGCCTGGGTCGTGACGGACTCGTTGGAGTGCGGAGAGATGCGCTCCGGGTCGTCGAGCGTGTTCTTGGCGTAGACGTCGGCATCAGACAGCGTCGTCGCGACGACGCCGACTGGAGCGAAGTCCCCGGCGATGACCATCTCCACCTGCTCGACCTCGTCCACGCTCCGGTTCACGAGGAAGAACGTCGTGCTGTTCCGCTCTGCGTCATAGGTGGCGACGGCATCGACCGCGGTCACTTGACCGTATCTGTTGGTGTCGTGGACCGGGCTCTCGATCTTCACCTGCAGGACGTCGCCGCGACCCAGGGCGGATGCCTGAGCGAACGGGAAGAACGTCGTCTGCCGCCATGCGGGGCCGCCGGGCTCCGTCATGATGGGGGCGATCACGTTGACGAGCTGCGCGAGACTCGCCGCCTTGACGCGGTCGGCATGGCGAAGCAGTGAGATCAGAAGCCCGCCGAACGCCACCGCATCGGCAACGGAGTAGACGTCCTCGAG
>JAENWO010000355.1 GCA_016649925.1 Actinomycetales bacterium | reverse complement strand
GCGCCGGCAGAGCCCGCGTGGGCTGCGGCGTCAGCCCGGTCCCACGTCGTGCCGCCGCAGCCGCCACGCGGGCGGGGTGCGCGGGTTCGACTCGAGCAGCGACCAGCGCCCGTTGTCCATCGCACGGACGCCGAACCACTCCCCGGGCGACATCCCGAGCAGCGCGGTCATCGCCGTCGAGAGTGCCCCGCCGTGCCCGACGACGACGAGCAGGTCCCTCGGATCCAGGCCCGCAGCGGCCTCCTCGATCGCTGCGATCACACGACGCCCGACGGCGGAGCGCGGCTCCGCGGCCATCTCACCCGGTTCGTCACCCTGTCGCCAGGCGGCGTACGCCTCCGGCCAGCCTTCTTCGATCTCCGCGCCGATCAGGCCCTCCCAGGCCCCGAAGTCCCGCTCGCGCAGACGAGCGTCGAGCCGGAGCGGGGCGCCGGTGGCGTCGGCGAGCACCTGCGCGGTGTCGCGTGCCCGGACCAGGTCCGAGCTGACGACGAGCGCGGGGCGCAGCGGCGCGAGCGCGGAGGCTGCGGCCCTCGCCTGGGCCCGGCCGACGTCGTCGAGCGGGACGTCGGTCTGACCCTGCAGTCGGCCGTCGTCGTTCCAGGGGGTCCGGCCGTGGCGCAGGAGGATCAGCCGACCGACGCTCACAGGCACCCAACCCGCTCGGCGATGGCGAGCACCCGCCGGGCCTGCTCCACCATCGCCACGTCGAGGAAGGTCCCGTCCTCCAGGACCACCGTCCCGGAGCCGACGGCGGACGCCGAGCCGACCCGCTCCACCACCGCTCGGGCCCGCTCCACCTCCTCCGCCGACGGCGTGAACGCCTCGGTGATCACGTCGAGCTGGGCGGGGTGGATCGCCGTCCGGCCGAGGAATCCGAGTGCCCGGCCGGCCAGGCACGACGCTCGCAGACCCTGAAGGTCTCGCACATTGACGTACGCCGACATCGCAGGCGCCGGCAGCCCGGCCGCGCGAGCGGCGAGCACCACCCGCGAGCGCGCGAACGTCAGCCCCGTCTCGTCCGCGACGCCCAGGTCGGAGCGCAGGTCCGCGACGCCCAGGTCGGAGCGCAGGTCCGCCTCGCCCAGCCCGATGCCGGCGACCTGCTCGCTCGCGCACGCCAGCTCGTAGGCGCGCTCGACGCCGAGAGCCGACTCGAGCAGCAGGTGCAGGTCCCGGCCGGGCAGCGCAGCAGCGAGGGATACGACGTCGTCGGCCGCCTCCACCTTCGGGACCCGGGCGCCGACGGTGGCCGGCAGATCGGCGAGGGCAGCGACGTCGGCGGCGTGCCACGGCGTGCCGAGCGCGTTGACGCGCACCTGTACGGGGCGAGTGACGCCGTCGAGCGCCACGAGCATGGCCGTCCGGGCGGCGTCCTTGTGACCCGGGGCGACGGCGTCCTCCAGGTCGACGATCACGACGTCGGCCGCGGAGGCGAGCGCCTTCGCCACCCGCTCGGGCCGGTCGCCCGGGACGTAGAGCAGGGTCAGCACGGGACCCGCCCCGTCGGGGTCGCCCGCACCGCTCGCATCCGACCCGGTCATACCGCACCCCCGGCCCGTAGCGCCGCGATGTCGGCATCGGAGTACCCGAGCCCGCCGAGCACGGCGTCGGTGTCTGCGCCCGGCGCACGGCCGGTGAACGCGATCACCGGCTCGTCGCTCGAGAGCCGGAACAGCGGGCCCTGCATCGCGATGTCGCCGAGGTCGTCGTCGTGGATGCGGTGGATCGTGCCGAGCGCCTCGAACTGCGGGTCCGCCATGATGTCCTGCGCGTCGTAGATGGGGGCGACTGCGGCCTGTGCGGCCTCGAACGCGGCCACCACCTCGTCCCGGGTGCGCACCGCGATCCACGCGCCGACGGCGTTGTCGAGCTCCTCGGCGTGCTGGGCCCGCTGCGCCCCGGTCGCGAACCACGGCTCGAGCGCGAGCTCGGGACGCCCGACGAGCGCGACCACCCGTTCGGCGATGCTCTGCGCACTCGTGGAGACGGCCACCCACTTGCCGTCGGCCGTGCGGTAGGTGTTGCGGGGAGCGTTGTTCGCGGACCTGTTGCCCAGGCGCGGCTGCGTGGTGCGCAGCTGGTCCCAGCGCGTGAGCTGGGGCCCGAGCACCGCCAGGATCGGCTCGATGATCGCCAGGTCCACCACCTGCCCGACGCCGGTGCGCTCCCGCGCGTGCAGCGCCACCATCACGGCGTACGCGGTGGCGAGCGACGCGATCCCGTCCGCGAGCCCGAACGGGGGCAGCGTGGGCGGCCCGTCCGGCTCCCCGGTCATCGCCGCGAACCCGCTCATCGCCTCGGCCAGCGTGCCGAAGCCGGGCCGACGGCGATAGGGCCCGATCTGTCCGAACCCGGTGACCCGGGCGAGGACCAGGCCGGGGTTGGCCGCGCTGAGCCGGTCGTACCCGAGGTTCCACTTCTCCAGGGTGTCCGGACGGAAGTTCTCGATCACGACGTCCGCGTCGGCCACGAGCCGCAGGAACACCTCCTGGCCGGCCTCCGTGGAGAGGTTAAGGCTCAGCGTGCGCTTGTTGCGACCGAGCGTCTTCCACCACAGGTTCTGCCCGTCCTTGGAGGGTCCGTGCCCGCGGGCGGGGTCAGGGCGCAGCGGGTGCTCGACCTTGATGACGTCGGCCCCCATGTCCCCCAGGTGCATCGCGGCCATCGGCCCGGCGAACAGGGTGGACACGTCGAGCACGCGCAAGCCGGACAGCGCTCCCTTCGGAGCTGTCGCGTCGCCCGTCTGCCCCTCCTGCGCCGTCGTCTCGTTCACACCCGTGCCCTCGCTCACCCGTCCTCCCAGCAACAGCGGAACCCGATGCTCGCCGATCGCTCCATCCCCAGACCGGGCATCAGGTACTTGAGAGAGAAGTCCGGCGCCCGGACGCCGCCGTCGGTGTACCAGTGGGAGCCGGTCGCCTCGTACTCGGCGCCGCCCTTGAGCATGACGAACCGCGTCCGGCCGTCGCTGTGCTCGCTCTCGGTCCAGTTCCACACGAGAGGAGTGCCACGCTCGAAGCCGGGGCGGGTGGCCGCCAGCTGCCACTCGTCCTCGGTGGGTAGCCGCCCGCGGACCCACGCCGCGTATGCCCGCGCGTCCGCCAGGTCGACGAACGTCACCGGCTGCTCCTCCGTCCCCGGCGGAGGAACCCCGGCACGCGAGTGCTGGCGTTTCGTCTCATATCCCGGGATATGGGATGAAACGCCAGCACTCGCGTGCTCGGGGTTGGCCGGGAGGGCGAGGTAACGGTGCGGGGTGCGCGGCGTGTAGCCGGTCACCTGCACGAACGTGTCGAACTCGGAGTTCGTCACCTCACTGGCCTGGACCCGGACGTCCGTGGGCAGGACGGCCACGCGCTCGAGCGTGCGCTGGTCGTGCAGGCGCGGCGGCAGCGGCTTCCACTCCTGGAGGTAGGGGGCGCCGTCGTACATCCCCGTCTCCCTGGCGCGGTACCGCACGGTCAGGACGTGCTCACCGGCCGGCACGACGACGGCGTCCCGGCGGAGTCGACGCTCTCGTGGTGTGGCGGCTGACCCGGCGTCGGCTGAACGGGACGGATCGGCGGCCAGAACCTCCCTCTCGGTGGTGCGGTCGGAGGCTGCGG
>JAENWO010000452.1 GCA_016649925.1 Actinomycetales bacterium | reverse complement strand
GCGAGCGCGCGTCGTCAGGCAACGCAGGCGTCGTCGGGCGAGCGCGCGTCGTCAGGCGAGCGCGCGGGCCACCTCGAGCAGGTCGTCGGGGACGGTCTTGACCTTCCCCGCCACCTCCGAGAGCGGGACGAGGACGATCTGCTCCCCGTGCAGCGCCGTCATCACGTCGGTCTTGCCGGCCTGGATCGCCTCGACCGCGGCGAAGCCGAACCGGGACGCGAGGATTCGGTCCGCCGGCAGCGGCGTGCCCCCACGCTGGACGTGGCCGAGCACCGTGACACGCGTTTCGAAACCGGTACGAGCCGCGATCTCGGCAGCCACGCGCTCGCCCACGGCGCCGGCGACGATCTCGCCGTACCGCCCGAGCTGGGTCTCGTACTGCATCGACGTGCCCTCGGCCGGCACCGCGCCCTCGGCGACCACGACGATGGAGAACGACGCATGCGAGCGGTGACGGTGCTTGAGGAACCGCACGATCCGATCCAGGTCGAAGGGCGCCTCGGGGGCGAGCACGATCTCGGCGCCCCCGGCGATACCGGAATGGACTGCGATCCAGCCAGCGTGGCGGCCCATCACCTCTACGATCATGACCCGGTTGTGGGACTCCGCCGTGGTGTGGATGCGGTCGATGGCCTCGGTCGCGATCTGTACCGCAGTCTGGAACCCGATCGACACATCGGTGCCGACCACGTCGTTGTCGATGGTCTTCGGGATGCCGATGACGTTGATCCCGCGCTCGGCGACCTTGCTGGCGGCGTGCAGCGTGCCGTCGCCGCCGATGCAGATCAGCGCCTCGATCCGTTCGGCCTCCAGGGTCGCCTGCACCGCGTCGAGACCGCCGTCCACGCTGTGCGGGTGATAGCGCGCGGTTCCCAGCAGCGTGCCCCCCAGGGCCAGGACGCCGCGGATGTGCTGGCGGCTCAGCGGCATGACGTCGCCCTCCGCCACGCCCTTCCAGCCGTGGCGGAACCCGATGACCGAATGGCCGTATGCGCCCTCGGCGTGCTTGACGACGGCGCGGATCGCGGCGTTGAGGCCGGCACAGTCGCCGCCTCCGGTGATCAGGCCGATGCGCATGCAGGCTCCTACTCATGGTGCGGGTAAGCGGTGGGGACGTGACCGCAGCCCCAGTCTAGGGACGCCCGACGGGCACTCTCTGGGACTCCGGCCGGGACCCATACTGTCTCCATGCCCGCCGATCCCGCCGCGCCCCGCCCCCCGCAGGACAGCCCCACCCGTGCGATGGCCCGAGCCGGGTACGAGGCGGTCGACGGCGGAGCTGCGGCCCGCGCGAACGCCCAGTGGTGGAGCGCCGAGTCGGCCGGGTACCTGGCCGAGCACGGTGCGTTCCTCGGCGCCGCGGACTTCTGCTGGTGCCCCGAGGGGCTGCGCGAGGACGAGGCACAGCTCCTCGGACCACTCCCCCGGCTGCGCGGCTCCCGCGTGCTCGAGGTGGGCGCGGGCGCGGCCCAGTGCTCGCGGTGGCTGCGCGCGCGGGGTGTCGACGCGGTCGCCACCGACGTGGCCGAGGGCATGCTCGCCCGCTCCGCCGAGCTGGACGCGATGACCGGGGTGAGCGTGCCCACCGTGCTGGCCGACGCCCGCGCGCTTCCGTTCGAGGATGCGACGTTCGATCTCGCGTTCACGGCGTTCGGCGCCCTGCCGTTCGTGCCGGACGCCGTCCGGGTCCACGCCGCCGTCGCCCGCGTGCTCCGGCCGGGCGGTCGCTGGGTCTTCTCGGTGACGCACCCGTTCCGTTGGGCCTTCCCCGACGACCCGACGGCCCACGGTCTGACGGTGCAGCGCTCCTACTTCGACCGCACGCCGTACGTCGAGCGGGACATGGCCGGTGAGCCGCTCTACGCCGAGTTCCACCGGACGATGGGCGACCACGTCCGGGACGTGACCGCAGCGGGTCTCGTGATCGAGGACCTCGTCGAGCCGGAGTGGCCGGCGGGGAACAAGGACCTGTGGGGCGGGTGGGGCCCGGAGCGCGGCGCCCTGCTACCGGGCACTGCGATCTTCCGGACCAGGCTGCCCTGAGTTGGGGGTCGGGGGGCGCGGCAGCGGGCGATCCGCTGAGGGTGATCGGCCCCCGGTGGTCGACCTGGAACGGGTCGACGATGTCAGCTGGAAGGAAGGCGCTGAGGCGCTCAGGCGTGAACACGTGGAGCCTGCCGAAGGGCAACAGTCCTCAGCTGACGCTGAGGAGACGCGGCAGAACGTCACGCGTGACGCTGTCCACAAGCGCCTGGTCAACTCAACGTGTCCCAGCTGCAGGGTTGATGACGAGGAAGACGAGCTCGGTCCCATCCTCTGTCTGCGCGCGGATGTCGACGTTCTCCTCGAGCATGCGAACGACGGCAGTCAAGCCGGGAATGTCAAGCGGCTCGTACCCAGGTTCAGTCACTAGCTCCGGGGTTCAACCTCGTCATTCGACGCAGAGCTCCCGGCCGAGACAGGTGATGTAAGCACCCCGGCGCCGCCGTCCGGAACGTCGAGGTTCAGCACCGCTAGCACCGCGAAGAATGCTAGGACCAGCACCGCAAGAGCGATCAGACTCGCGCGCCTCCTGCTCGGTGCTGCCTGACCTCGGTGCTGCCTGACCTCGGTGCTGCCTGACCTCGGTGCTGCCTGACCTCAGTGCTGCCTGACCTCAGTGCTGCCTGACCTC
>JAENWO010000317.1 GCA_016649925.1 Actinomycetales bacterium | reverse complement strand
GCCGGGGGCGGCACCGGCGTCGCGGACCTCGACGACCCCGGGGTGAGTGGCCCGAAGAGCCCGTTCCATCCGTCCACGCAGTGTCTGCGTGGCGGCACCACAGCCGTGGCAGGCGCCGCGCATCCGGACCTCGACCACACCATCGGTGACGCGGACCAGGTCGATCCGGCCGCCGTGTGAGCGCGCGAGGGCGCCGATCTCCCCGTCCAGCAGCCGTTGGGCGGCTTCCGCCAGGGTGTGGCCGTCCGACGGCGCCGGGTGGGCGTCCTCGTCGCCGTCCGGGCCGTCATCCCACCGCCAGCCGGCGGGATCGGCGAGCGCAGCGTGCAGCGCCGTCCGCACCCGCGGACCGGCCTCGGCCCAGGTGCCCGAGCCGAGATGCGTGAGGACCTCGCAGCGCCCGAGCACCACCCGGGAGAGCGTGCCGTCCTCCAGCAGGGCCATGAGTGCCGCGGGCGCCGCCGTGGCGGTGCCGACGCCGGGCAGGACGTGCTCGGGGACGACCCAGCGCAGGGCCCGCGGGTCCGGCAGCGACTCGGGATGGAGAGGGATCATCGCTCAGCCCATGATCCAGATCGTCAGCCACCGGGCCACGAACGCGAGCACCCAGCCGAGGGCGAACAGGTAGGCGAAGGCGAAGGCCGGCCACCGCCACGAGTTGGTCTCACGACGCATCGCCGCGATCGTGGACATGCACTGGAGGGCGTAGACGAACCACACCAGCAGGGCGATGGTGGTGGGTGCGGTGAACAGCGGCTCGCCGACGTGCGGGCCATCGGTGAACGTCATCGCCTGGAGCGCCTGGGTCGGGTTGCCCGGCTCATCCGCCGCGGCGACCTGGCCCAGCGTCGCCACGAAGACCTCGCGGGCGGACAGAGCGCCGATGAGGGCGATGTCGATGTGCCAGTCGAAGCCCAGCGGTGCGAAGATCGGCTCGATCGCGTGCCCGACGGCGGCGGCGTAGCTGTGCTCCATGACGTACGCGGTGGCCTGCGCGGGCGGCAGGTCAGCCGTCTGCTCCGGGCGCATCGGCAGGTTCAGCAGGAACCACATCGCGATCGACGTGATCAGGATGATCGTGCCGGCCTTGCGCAGGAAGACCTTCGCCGAGTCCCACATCGTCAGCACCGCGGTGCGCAGCGACGGGAACCGGTAGGGCGGCAGCTCCAGGTAGAACGGCAGCAGGTCACCGCGCAGCATCGTCGATGCGAAGAACGCCGCGGCCGCCAGCGCCGAGACGCCACCGAGCAGGTACAGCCCGAACATGACGAGACCCTGCACGCCGATCGGGCCCCAGCGGGTCCCCGGATCGACGAGCAGCCCCACCAGCAGCACGTACACCGGCAGACGCGCCGAGCAGGTCATCAGGGGGGCCGTGAGGATCGTGGCCAGCCGGTCGCGGGAGGACGGGATCGTGCGGGTAGCCATGATGCCGGGCACGGCGCACGCGAACGAGGAGAGCATCGCGACGAACGCCCGGCCCTCGAGCCCGGTGCGTGCCATCACGCGGTCCATCAGGAACGCGGCGCGAGCCATGTAGCCGATGTTCTCGAGCAGCGCGATGACCAGGAACAGCAGCACGATCTGCGGGATGAATACCAGGACCGCACCGACGCCGCCGATGATGCCGGAGCCGATCAGCCCGGACAGCAGCTCGTTGGAGATGTGCTCGTCGGCCAGGACACCCAGCCAGCCGAAGAACGACTCGACGGTGCCCTGCAGCGGCGCCGCCACCGTGAAGACCACCTGGAAGAAGAGGAACATCACCGCGAAGAACGACACCATTCCCCACCCGGGATGGAGCAGGACGGAGTCGATGCGACGGGTCCGCGCATCGGGCTGCGGGGCGCGGTACCCGGCGGCCCGGAGCACCGAGCTGATCCAGGCGTCCAGCTCCGGGGACTCGGTGGGCGGGGGGACGGCGACGGTCCGCCACGACGCACGGCTGGCGCACAACGCCCGGAGGTCGTCCAGCCCGCGACCGCGACCATGGGTGCCGAGATGGTTCGCGACCACACCCACCACCGGGACGCCGAGCGCACGGGAGAACGCGTCCGGGTCGATGGTGCCGCCGCGCAGCTGCATCTCGTCGAGCATGGTCAGCACCAGTGCCGTGGGCAGGCCGACCGAGAGGGCCTGGGCGATCAGGCTGAGGGAGCGCTGCAGGGTGGTGGCGTCGGTGACGACGATCAGCGCGTCCGGGCGCCCGATGCCCGGCAGCCGCCCGGCCAGCAGGTCGCTGACGACCTCCTCGTCCGGGCTGACCGGGTGCAGGCTGTAGGAGCCGGGGAGGTCCTCGATCGCGAGCCGTCCGGCCGGGCCGTCGTCCGTGGCGGGGAGCTTGGTCACACCGACGCTGCGTGCCACGGTCACGCCGGGGTAGTTGCCGGTGCGCGCCCGCAGCCCGGTCAGGGCGTTGAAGATGGTGGTCTTGCCGGCGTTCGGACTGCCGATCAGCGCGATGCGGGGCAGGTCGGTCGAGACGGCAGCTCCGCCTCCGCTACCGCAGTGATCGCCGGATCCGGCAGCGACGGCGTGGTGCGTCACCGGCCGTTCCCGGCCCAGGACTCGTCCACGAGGACGTGGCGGGCCTCGGCGCGGCGCAGGCACATCTCGTAGCCGCACAGCCGGAAGACCACGGGATCACCGAGCGGGGCGCAGCGGACGTTCTCGATCTCGACCTCGCTGCGGAACCCCAGGTCCCGCAGCCGGCGGCAGACCATCTCCGGTGCCGTGGCGGAGAGGCCGACGATGCGAGCCGACTCCCCGCGGGGGAGATCGGCGAGCGTCGAGGGGACACCCGGGGCTGCGACGGGGATCGCTGGGCCCTTTGCGACGGCGGTCATCGACACCTCCGAGTTAGGGTGACCTAAGTTCACGGTACCCCCGCGAGGAACTCAGAACCTCACCCCACGCACTCCGAAGCGGTGACGTGGATCACCTTGAGGTCGCCCGCGCCGCCCTCGGGGCGAATGTCAAGGGACGAAGGGCGCACTTCCTACAGGTAGCGCAACGGGTCGAACGAGTCGAGCGGGATGATCCGCACCCGGGGCAGTGGGGCGTTGAACGCGCCGATGTCGTCCTCGAGGTCGAACAGGGAGAGTCCGCGCTCGGTCAGCTCGGAGAGCTTCGCGCTGACGAACTCGCGGAAGCACAGCACGCCGACGCGGCGGTCACCGCCGAGGAGGCGCTCGACCTGGGGCACGAAGTCGCCGTCGTGGCTGGCGAGCAGGACGTCGCCCGGGCGGTCCTCGAGCGCGGTGAGCGTGCGCTGGATACCGATGTCGACGACCTTCTCCCCGGGGGCGCCGGACAGCGGGATCGGGTGGTAGCCCATCGCGAGCAGCGCCTGCACGAAGCTCATCGGCATCTGCCCGGAGGAGGCGTTGAGGAAGAACAGCCCGTTCACCGGCTGGCCCCACATGGAGGTCGCGAACTCGGTGATCCGGTCCCAGCGCGGGCGCTCGTCCGGGATCGGCCGGTGCCCCAGCACGCTCATCCCGAGGGTGGCGTCGATGTTCTCGCCGTCCACGATGAGGTACGTCTGCCGTGGTGCGGCGCTCTGCGTCTGGGACATGGCACCCAGCCTATGGCGCGGGGCGCGCCCGCCAGCGGGTGCTCCGCCAGTGAGCGAGCCATCAGCCGGTCAGTTCTCACCGGACCACGGCGGGAGGTGTTGGTGGGGTGCCCGGCGAGGCCGGACCGGTCAGCTACTGGAACAGCCGCCTTCGCATCGACGAGGGGTCGCACAAGGCCTGGCTGGACGGCGCCCTGCTCGACCTGACTCCTACCGAATGGGGCCTCCTGGCAGCGGTCGCCGCCGCGCCCGGGCGAGTGTACTCGCGGTACGAACTCGTCAACCGGGTGCGCGGCTACGAGTACGCGGGCTACGAGCGCACGATCGACTCCCATATCAAGAATCTCCGGCGCAAGCTCGGCGTCTCGGGAGCCGACGTGGTGGAGACCGTGCTCGGCGTCGGCTACCGG
>JAENWO010000200.1 GCA_016649925.1 Actinomycetales bacterium | reverse complement strand
GTCTCACGCCTCGCCCGGGCGAGGATCTCCCGCGTCTCGGTCCGCAGCCGGATGCGCAGGATGGCCAGGATGAGCAGAGTGAAGAACACGCCGAGGATGACGTCGGAGGTGCCCGGGGAGTGGTCGAACACCTGCTACACCTCGGTGGTGTAGAACAGCGCGATCGAGAAGATGAGCAGCAGGGGCAGGAATCGGATGAGCCGCAGCAGCGACGACCCGAGCTCGGTCCCCACGCGGGACAGGCCCCGCCACAGCGTGGCCGCGAGCCCGTAGCCGACGACGGCGCGCACGAGGCCCAGCAGCACGACGTTCCCGACGGCGATCGCGAGCCCCGTGCGCCACTGACCCCCGGAGCACACGGGCAGGATCGCCGGCGCGAGGACGAAGAACGCCAGCTCGGGCCGGCCGACGTCCTGTGGCAGGATGCTCCCGCTGCGCCGTCGGGCCACGTTGAGACCCACGTACCCGGCACTCAGCGCCACCATGGCGCCGACCAGCACGGCGACGTTCACCCAGGCGGACCAGTCCAGCTTGATCGCCCCGATCACCTCGAGCAGCAGCACCACGAGCAGGAACGGGGCGGCGCGGCCGAAGACGTCACGGCGGGAGGAGTGGCCGTGCACGAGGAGGGGGAGGCCGTGGCGGCGGAACGTGCGCTCGCAGGCGGCGAGCTGTTGCACCGGGGTCATGAACCCCCACTTCAGCCAGGGGTGAACAACCGGCCGCTGTCTGCCGGTGCGGCCGTAGCGTGTGCGGATGGACACCGCGTTGGTCATCGGAGGCAACGGGCAGATCGGGGTACCGGCCGCGGCCGCCCTGGCGAGGGACGGCTGGGCGGTGCGCGTGATGCACCGGGGCAGCAAACCCCTGGCACCCGAGCTCGTCGCGCTCGGCGTCACGGAACACCTGGGGGACCGCGCCGATGACGATGCCGTCGCGGCCGCGATCTCCGACGGCGTCGACCTGGTCCTCGACTGCGTCGCCTACCACGGCGACCACGCGGCCCAGGTGCTCGCCCACGACGGCAGGGTGGGCTCCGCCGTCGTCATCTCCTCCGCCGCCGTGTACGCGGACGCGGCCGGGAACTCCCTGGGGTCCGAGACGTTCCCCGACCTGCCGGTGCCGGTGACCGAGGCACAGGCCACGGCCGCGCCGGGCCGTGGCGGGTACGCCGTCGAGAAGGTCGAGCTGGAGCACGCCTGGCTGGCCGGGGACGTGCCGACGACGGTCCTGCGGCCCGGCGCGATCCACGGCCCGCGCGCGGAGAACCCGCGTGAGTGGTTCGCCGTGAAGCGGGCCCTAGACGGACGGGGCGACGTCGTGCTCTCGTACGGGGGTGCCTCGCGGTTCCACACGAGCGCGGTGGAGAACATCGCCGAAATCGTCCGCCTGGCTGCCCGGCAGCCCGGGAATCGCGTGCTCAACGCCGTCGACCCCGAGGCGCTGACCTCGGCCGAGATCGTGCGGGCCGCGTACGCCACGCTCGGGCGCGAGGTGACGGTGCATCCTCTGGCCGGCGCGCCGGAGGGCAATGTCGGGATCAACCCGTGGGGCGTGCCCGGGCCCTTGGTGCTCGACATGAGCGCGGCCGCCGAGCGGCTCGGGTACTCACCGGTGGTCGGATACGCCGAGTCCCTGCCGGCCTACCTGGACTGGATCGTCGAGACGTCCCGGGCCGGGGACCGGCAGGAGGCATTCACCGTGTTCGCCCGGGCCCAGGGTGATCGCGACCTGTTCGACTACGTCGCCGAGGACGCCTGGCTGGACGCGCACCGGTAGGCCGGCTGGACGCGCACCGGTAGGCCGGCCGGACGCGCACCGATCTGTATGCTGGGCCGGTGCTGACCCGCTGTGCGGACCCCCGCGCGCCCGCGCAGCCCGGTGGGTGTCAGAGAGGGGATCGGATCGATGTTTGCGAAAGATTGGGGCGGTACATGATGGAACCGAAGCCGGCACGAGGGAGCGACTCATGACCAGTGTGCTGATCGTGGGTGGGACCGGTCAGATCAGTGCGGCGTGCGTGCCGCTGGCGCTCGAGCGGGGCCTGGACGTGACTGTGCTGAACCGCGGCTCGACCTCGCTGCGGGGCGTGCCCGACGGCGTCGAGGTCCTGCACGGCGACATCCGCGACCCGGGAAGCGTCCGGGAGGCGCTCGGCGACCGGGAGTTCGACGTCGTCACCGAGTTCCTCGCGTTCACACCGGCGCATGCCCTCACGGACCTTGACCTGTTCGAGGGCCGGACCGGCCAGTACGTGTTCATCAGCTCCGCCTCCGCCTATGAGACGCCCCCGACCCGGCTGCCGGTGACCGAGGCCACCCCGCTCGTGAACCCGTACTGGCAGTACTCACGGGACAAGGCCGCATGTGAGGCGCTGCTCTTCGCTGCCCATGCCGAGCGCGGTTTCCCGGTGACGGTCGTCCGGCCGTCCGACACCTACGACCGCACCCGCATCCCCACGACCGGCGGGTGGGCGGATGCGGCACGGATGCGGCACGGCGCCAACGTCGTGGTGGTCGGGGACGGCACCACACTGTGGACCCTGACGCACAGTCGGGACTTCGCCGTCGGTTTCGTCGGGCTGCTCGGCCGGTCGGAGGCGATCGGCGAGGCGTTCCACATCACCTCGGACTTCGCACCGACCTGGGACCGGATCTACGGGATCCTCGGTGAGGCTCTCGGCGTGGAGCCCCTCCTGGTTCACGTCCCCGCGGAGGACCTGGCCGCGGTAGATGCGCGCCTGGGTGAGTCGCTGCTCGGCGACAAGGCCCACTCGATGGTGTTCGACAACGCCAAGATCAAGGCGCTCGTCCCGGAGTTCGACCCGACGACGACCGTGGAGGAGGGCTTGCGGGAGAGCGTCGAGTGGTTCCTCGCCGATCCGGCGCGGCAGATGGTCGACGCCGAGCGGGACTCCGCGTTCGACCGGGCCCTGGCGCGTCTTCCGGGGCTCTGATGATCTCGCCGCGCGAAGGTGCGTGACCCACGAGTCCGGGTGGCGCTCGGAGCTCTCGCTCTGGCGGCGGCGTCGGCATGCTCGGCGCCCGCCGAGGTGACGGCCGGCGGGCTGGCCACGTACGAACCCGTCGGGGAGGGCGGTGACAGCGCAGAGCTCGCGGGGACGCTCGCGCTGAGCGGCGGCTGCGTCGTCGTCGACGGGGAGGGCGGCATCACGGTGCCGATCTTCCCCGCTGGGTTGACCGGGTGGAACGGTGACGAGCTCCGTCTGGGTCGCATCACCGCACAGATCGGGGACGAGGTGTCCCTCGGTGGCGGCTACGTCTCGCGTTCGGTGGCTGAAGATTCGGTCCCGCCGGAGTGTCTGCTGGGTGACTACTTCATCGAAATGCTCCCGAGAAACCTCTGGCTTCAGCCATGGGGAGGTAAGGGTGTGTCTTAGTCTTTGCGCTGGTTCTCCACATATTGTTTGACGACCTCCAATGTTGCGCCGCCGACGGTGGCGACGAAGTACGAGTTGGTCCACAGCGTCGGGAGCCGGGACCGCAGTGAGGGGAACTCCTGACGCAGTAGCCGAGACGACCTACCCTTAACGGCTTTGACGAGGCGATGGATGCCGTACTGCGGATCGCAGGTGACGAGTAGGTGCACGTGGTCGGGCATCGTTTCGAGTTCGATGATCGGTGCGTGTTTCTCAGCACAGACTTCTGCGATGATCTGCTTGAGGCGCAGGTCGACCGCGCCTTCGATGACGGGGCGGCGGTACTTCGGGCACCAGACCACATGAAAGGTGCAGCGGTATACGACGTTGTTGTTCGATCTGATCTCATCCACATAGGCACCATACAACGAAAAGGTGTATAGTGTTCCTTATGACCGAGACAGTGCGCTACACCTACCGCTTGCGGCCCGGGGTCCAAGCGGAAACTGCACTGCTCGCGGAGTGGAACAGGTGCAGGTTCCTCTGGAACGAAGCCGTCCACCAGCAGAAAACCGGGCTGCGCCCAACCCTCTGTAGCCTGTCGAAATTGCTCACCGACGCCCGCACCAGATTCGCATGGTTGCGTGAGGGCTCGCAGGTCGCCCAGCAGCAGATGTTGCGCGCGTACTCTCAGTCGCTGACCCACTCGTTCGAGGTCAAAGGGCGCGGTCGACCGAAGTTCAAGGTACGCAAGAAAGCATTCCCATCGTTGGACTACACCACGCGAGGATTCTCGATCCGTGACGGTCGACTGCGTCTGCCCGATGGTGTGAGTATCCCCGTCGTGTGGTCCCGCGACCTGCCATCCGAGCCGACGAGTGTCCGTGTCTACCAAGACAACCTCGGGCACTGGTACGCGTCCTTCGTGGTCCGCCGCGAGATCGAGCCCGTCCCGGAAGCTGAGGGCTCTATCGGGATCGACTGGGGTGTGACCACCACCGCCACCACCACGGACCCCGCATATGACCTGCCCTACCTCGGGCACAGGCGGCGTTGCGCCGCCGAGCTGGCGAAGGCTCAGCGGAAGATGAGCCGACGCCACAAAAAGGGTTCCGCTGCCTCGAACGGGTACAAGCGCGCCAAGAGGAACTCCGCGAAACTGCACCAGAAGGCCGCGAACCAGAACAAGCACGACGGACGCATCTGGGCCAAGAGCGTGGTCGACAACCACCAAGTAATCGCCATAGAGGACTTCAAACCGAAGTTCTTGGCGAAGACCACGATGGCCCGCAAGAGCGCTGATGCTGCGATCGGTGCAGCAAAGCGTGAACTGATCGAACGTGGCACGCGGGCGGGCCGAACGGTGGTGATGGTGCCGCCCGCCTACACAACAATGACCTGCTCGAACTGTGCGTCGAGAAACAAGACGCGCCTCGGGTTGGGTATGAGAACTTTCCGGTGTGAAGCCTGCGGTTTTGAAGCGGGCCGAGACTGGAATGCCGCCAGGACAATCCTGGCCACGGCTGAGCGTATCCGTGCTGGTATTGACGACGTAAGACATTTACTGCCTCCCTCCGGGGATGTAGTAGGTGCGGTCCGAGTCAGAAATCCCCCGGCTTCAGCCGTGGGGAACCGTTAACGTGTCGCAGGAGATGGGCAGGTAGGTCGGCCGCGATTGCGCGGCGGAACTGCGCTGGGGTCTGCCCGGTGAGCCGCGCGCAGGTGCGTGAGAACGCCGCCTGGTCGCAAAAAAACCGCTGGCGGTGGCGATCTCGCCGATCGGGTCGACGGTGTCGAGGGGCCGGGGTGAGGGCGGCCCGGACCGACTCGGCGGCCTCGTCGCGGTGTGGGCTGATGTCTGCGCGAGGGATGCGCG
>JAENWO010000580.1 GCA_016649925.1 Actinomycetales bacterium | reverse complement strand
CGAGGAACCCTGTCGGCTGAACCGTCTGATCACCTCCGAGGCGAAGGCCGGCCGGGGTGTCGACGTGTACGTCCTCGCGATGCCCAAGCGGCGGTGGCCTGCGCGCATCGAGGAGTCCCCCGCCTCCGTGGCAGCGGAGGTCGTTGCGACCAACCGCGGCGACTGGCATCCGCCGGAGTGAGGTCGGCGGCGGCCGCTCGAGGAGCTGAAGGGGTGCGATGTTCAGGCTGAGTGCACGGAACGTCGCCGCGAGTGCGGTCGCGCTGCTCGGGCTGGTCTTCGCCGTCGTGCGGATGCTTGCCTGGCGCAGCTTCCTCTGGGGCGTGTTCGCGCTGATCGTCATCTCGATCGCCCTCGCGGCGTACTGGGTGGTGACCTTCATCCAGCAGGACCGGCACCGGGGCGAGCTCCGGGCGCTCGCAGCGCGACTCGGCTGGACCTACGCCGAGCGCTCGTTGACGGTAGGTAGCGGCCTGACCTCGTACCCGTTCGGTCACGGCACCGAGCGGGAGGACGTCGACGTGATCAGCGGTGTGTTCCAGGGTCGGCGCTGCGTGCAGTTCACGCACGCGTTCGCCGAGCGGAGCGAGGACGGCGACGTCCGCCAGGAGTTCCAGATCACCGCCGTGGAGCTCGGGGCGCGCTACCCGACGGTCGACGTGCTCCCCGATGACCTGCTCGCCAAGGCCGCGAAGCTCGTGGGGGGCATGGACGTCAACTTCGAGTCGGCTGCGTTCAACCGCCGGTGGCGGGTGAAGGGACCCGACGCCCGGTACGTCCACGACATGATCACGCCCCGGGTGATGGATCGGCTGCTGAAGGACGACGCCACTGGGTTCGCCGTGCGGATCGAGGGTCCGTACGTGTTCGCATGGCGGGCCGACCGGCTCCCGACCGAGAAGCTCGCGGCGATGCTCGGCCTGCTCACCTCGGTGGCCAACGCTCTCCCGCCGCACGTCGAGCGCGCGCTCCGGGAGGCCCAGGCCGCGGAGGACGCCGACCGGGCCGCGCGTGAGGCAGCCGCCCCGGAGTGGGCACGCAAGCCGGGCGCCCTGACCTCGGGGCACTACACGGCTCTCGGTGCCCAGGAGTGGGCGGAGCAGGAGCAGGAGCGGGCCAGGGGCGGGCATCTCCCCTCGTCCCCCGCGGACCCCGACGCAGACCGATGACCGGGCCGTCCGGCCCCGAGTCCGCCGTCCTGGTGGTGGCGGCCGCCCTGGTGGATGACCTCGCGGCGCCGCGCAGGTTGCTCGCCGCGCGGCGGCAGACCCCGGAGCGGTTGCGCGGCAGGTGGGAGTTCCCCGGCGGCAAGGTCGACCACGGGGAGTCCACCGAGCAGGCGTTGCGCCGGGAGCTCCGGGAGGAGCTCGGCGTGGAGGTCGTCCTGGGGTCCGAGCTGGTCGGGCCCGACGACGGCACGTGGCGGATCTCCCACCGCGCCGTCATGCGCCTGTGGCTCGCCGTGGTCTCCACCGGTGATCCACGACCGCTGGTCGAGCACGACGAGCTGCGCTGGTTGGGGCCGGGGGCGTGGCTG
>JAENWO010000003.1 GCA_016649925.1 Actinomycetales bacterium | reverse complement strand
CGAGCGTCGTCTTGCCCGCGCCGGAGACCCCGGCCACCGCGATGCGTCGCGGAAGGCGCGGGAGCGGGTCGTCCGGGCCGAGGAGCACCGCGGAACCCTAGCGTGCACGGTCGCGCACCCGGCCCGTGCCCCGGCGGGGGCACGGCGGGCGCACCCAACACCTGACCTACCGCCCACTCCGAGGCGCATGCTGGGGCCATGGCTACTCAACGATCCCGACCCGCGTGCTCGGCTCGTCCGAGAACGGCACCGCTCTGACGGTCTCCGCGCTCGGACTGGGCTGCATGGGCATGTCCGAGTTCTACGGCACGGCTGACGAGTCGGAGGCCGTCCGCACCATCCATACGGCGCTCGACGCCGGTCTCACGCTGCTCGACACGGCCGACATGTACGGCCCGTTCACCAACGAGAAGCTCGTTGGTCGGGCCCTCACCGGCCGACGCGACGGCGTCGTCCTCGCGACCAAGTTCGGCAACGTCCGCGACCTGGAGAATCCGTCGGTCCGGCGTATCGACGGGAGCCCCGAGTACGTGCGGGAGGCGTGCGACGCGAGCCTTCGACGGCTCGGCGTCGACCATATCGACCTCTACTACCAGCACCGCGTCGACCCCACGGTCCCGATCGAGGACACGGTGGGCGCCATGGGCGAGCTGGTCGCGGCCGGCAAGGTACGTCACCTCGGCTTGTCGGAGGCGTCGGCGAGCACGATCCGGCGTGCTCACCGCACCCACCCGATCACGGCCCTGCAGACCGAGTACTCGCTGTGGACGCGCCACATCGAGGACGAGATCCTGCCCACGATCCGAAAGCTCGGCATCGGCCTGGTGCCCTACTCCCCGCTCGGCCGAGGCTTCCTCACGGGCACGATCACCTCGCCCGAGCGCCTCGAGGAGGGCGACTTCCGCCGGCACAACCCCCGGTTCCAGGGTGCAGCGCTGGACACCAACCTCGCGCTCGTGGAACGGGTCCGCGCCCTCGCCGGCGCCAAGGGCCTCACCCCCGGCCAGCTCGCCCTGGCGTGGGTCCTGGCACAGGGAGACGACGTCGTGCCCATTCCCGGCACGAAGCGCGTGCGGTACCTGCAGGAGAACCTCGCGGCAGCGTTCGTGGAGCTGGACGAGACGGATCTCGACGAGCTCTCGGCGGCGTTCCCCGCTGGCGCAGCGGCCGGCGAGCGCTACCCGGACATGAGCTCGATCGACGCCAGCAGCTGACGGCCCGCGCGGTCTCGGACCGCGAACGCGAGGCGGCGACGGCCTCCGTCGTCCCGGCGATGGCAGGCGTCGTCCCGGCGATGGCAGGCGTCGTCCCGGCGATGGCAGGCGTCGTCCCGGCGTCGAAGCCGTTCTCGCTCACGGACCTACGCTGTCGTCCATGACGGGTGTGATCCGCTGCTTCGGTACCGGCGACGCGCTCTACGAGGCGTACCACGACACCGAGTGGGGCGTGCCGCTGCCCGCGAGCGCGGACGAGCGCGGGCTGTTCGAGCGCATCAGCCTCGAGGCGTTCCAGTCCGGGCTGAGCTGGCTCACGATCCTGCGTAAGCGGGAGAGCTTTCGCGCGGCCTTCGCCGGCTTCGACCCGGTGGCGGTGGCGGCCTTCACCGACGACGACGTCGCGCGCCTCCTCGCCGACGCAGGCATCGTGCGCAACCGCGCGAAGATCGAGGCGACGATCGCGAACGGCCGTGCCCTGGTCGCGATGCACGAGGACAACGAGCGCCTCGCGGACCTGTTCGCCACCCACGCCCCGGCGCCGCGGCCCACCCGGGCCGCTACCTTCGCCGACGTGCCCACCACCACCCCGGGGTCGACGGCCCTCGCGCGCGAGCTCAAACGGCGCGGCTTCCGCTTCGTCGGACCGACGACGGCGTACGCGGCGATGCAGGCGGTCGGCGTCGTCGACGACCACCTCGAGGGCTGCGTCAGCCTCACGTCGCGGTGACCGAGGCCGGCCACCACTACCCGCGCCGCTGGCAGCGGCCGCACCAGTAGAGCGTGCGACCCGCGACGGGCATCGAGCGGATCCTCGACCCGCACGTACGACACGGCTCCCCGGCGCGCTGGTAGAGGTAGAAGCGGCGCTCGAAGTGGGCCCCCAGCCGTTCACCGGTGAGCCCCGGCGGATGTGGTGCCGCCATACCGCGCTCGACCTCGTCCACGGCCTCGGCCACCTGGTCCTCCATCGTGAGGATCTGGTTGTAGGCGACGCCGAGCGGCATGAGGAGCGCGAGGTCCTCCCAGATCGCCTGCCACGTCGAGCGCCGGATCTGCGTGCCGGGCCGGAACGGGTCCACCCGGTGCCGGTAGAGGACCTCGCAGCGGTAGACGTTGCCGACGCCGGCCAGGATCGCTTGGTCCATCACCAGCTCACCGATGCCCCTGGTGCTGCGCCGGATCCGCTCCCAGGCAGGTGCCGGGTCGGCGTCAGGGCGGAGCGGGTCGGGACCGAGGCGGGCCTGGACCGCGGCCACCTCCTCGGGCGTCTCGACCGCGCACAGGTTGGGCCCACGCAGGTCCGCGACGTGCTCGGTGCCCACCAACCGCAGCCGGACCTGCCCCGTCACCGGCAGACGAGCCGCCGGCAGTCCGCGCAGGCCTTCGGGAAGGGGCACCACGGGGAACGAGCCGATCAGGCCGAGGTGCACGTGGAGCCACGCATCGCCGTCGAGCTCGACGAACAGGTGCTTGCCCCACGCGGAGCCCTCCAGCAGGACCCGTCCGTCGAGCAGCGCAGCGCCCTGGGCGAACCGACCCTGCGGGCTCGACGCCGACACGGGGTGTCCGGCGAAGGCGCGGTTGAGCCGTCCGACGAGTGCGTGGACGGTGTGTCCTTCCGGCATGGGGCAAACCTGCGGCCTTCGTCTGAGGAGTCGCCGGCGGCGGTCGACGGCGTCCCTGCAGGGTACCCAGCCGCCTGAGGCCCGCTCCTCGGCGCCGCCGCGTGCCGATGAGCGTGGGGCCGCACCAGGGATGGAGGTCCTGCCCTCGTTCGGTGAGCGGGTCTAGCATCGAAGCCCTGGGATCGGCTGCACTGAACGGACGGTGACCATGGATGATCCGAGCACGGACACCATTCGCAACGTGGCGCTCGTCGGGCACGGGGGCTCCGGCAAGACGACGCTGATCGAGGCCCTGCTGCAGCGCGCCGGCGTGATCGGGCGGATGGGTCGCGTGGAAGACGGGACGACCGTCTGCGACACCGAGCCCGAATCGACCAGGCGGGGCATCACGCTCACCCTCGGCCTCGCACCGATGGACTGGACGGTGTCCGGCCGGACGTTCCGGATCAACCTCATCGACACCCCCGGCCACGACGACTTCACGCTCGCGCTCGACGCCGGGCTCCTGGTCGCGGACCTGGCGGTCCTCGTGGTCAGCGCGGCCGACGGCGTGGAGCCCGGCACCGAGCGCGCGTGGGCGCGGTGCGAAGCACTCGGCCTGCCGAGGTTGTTGTTCGTGACGAAGGAGGACAAGCCGAACGCCGACTTCCACGCGGTCCTGAGCCAGCTGCAGGAGTCGTTCGGTCCCTCGGTGCGCGCCCTCGAGCTCCCGCTCGGGGAGCGGCACTCCTTCCGGGGCGTCGCGGACCTCCTCGCCGACACCGACCGCGAGTACGACGACGCCGGCCGCTCCCAGCTCGTGCCCGTCCCGGAGGACCTCGCCGACGAGCAGCACCAGCGGCACGACGAGCTGATCGAGGAGGTCGTCAGCGGCGACGACGACCAGCTCGAGCGGTACCTCGCCGGCGACGTCCCGAGCCTCGTCGAGTTCGAGCGCACCCTCGCCCACGAGGTGGCCGACGGTGTGATCGCCGGAGTGCTCGTCGGGTCCGCGATCACCGGGATCGGCGTCGACGCTCTCGCCGACCTGATCTGCGAGCTCGGCCCGGCGCCACGTCCGGCCACCGTCCTCGTCGGCGGCGAGGAGACGTCCGTGCCCGCCGACCCCGGCGCTGAGCCCCTCGTCCACGTGTTCCGCACCCTCGCGGACCCGTTCGTCGGCCAGATCTCCCTGCTCAAGGTCCTCTCCGGGACGATCGGGGCCGACGACCACCTGGTCAACACGAGCACCGGGACCGAGGAGCGCCTGCGCGGGCTCTTCCGCATCCGGGGCAAGGAGCACCTGCCGGCCCGCAGTCTCCCCGCGGGGGACATCGCGGCCGTCGCCAAGCTCGTCGGCTCTGCCACCCGGACCCTGCTCGCACTCCCGGGCCGTCCCGTGCTCCTGCCCGACGCCGTCGCCGGGCCCCCGGCGTTCACGATCGCCTTGCGCCCGCTCACGCCGTCCGACGAGGACCGGCTGCCCGATGCGCTGCGGCGCCTGTGCGCGGAGGACCCGGCCCTCGCCGTCGTCCAGGACAACGAGACTTCTCAGGTGCTGCTGCGCGGGTCCGGGGAAACGCACGTGGCCGTGGCGCTCGAGCGGATGGCGCGCAAGTTCGGCGTCGAGGCCGGCACCGAGGACGTACGCGTCGCCTACCGGGAGACGATCGCCGGCGCCGTCGAGGTCGAGGGCAAGGCGAAGAAGCAGTCCGGTGGTCACGGCCAGTTCGCCGTCACCCGGCTGCGCGTCAGCCCGGCCGCACGCGGTGCGGGCTTCCACTTCGTCGACAAGACCGTCGGCGGGGCCATCCCCCGGAACTACCTGCCCGCCGTCGAGCGCGGTCTCGAGGAGGCGATGCGCACGGGCGGGCTGCACGGGCACCCGGTCGTCGACGTGCGGGTGGAGTGCGTGGACGGCAAGCACCACCCCGTCGACTCCTCCGACATGGCATTCCGGACGGCGGCGGCGCACGGGCTGAAGGAGGCTCTCGCGAAGGCCGGCACGGTGGTCCTCGAACCGATCTCCGCCCTCACGGTGACGGTGCCGGACGGCTACCGGGGTGAGGTCCTCGCGGACCTGTCCGCCCGCCGCGGGCACGTCCTGGGCACCCAGCTGCGCACCGACGGCACGCACGAGATCCAGGCCATGGTGCCGGAGTCGGAGCTGGTGAGGTATGTCATCGACCTGAGGTCGTCGACGGGTGGCCGCGGGTCCTTTTCGACCGCGCACGACCATTACGACGTGTTGCCCGACCATCTCGTGGCCGCGAGCGCGCAGCGTTGAGGGCGCCGGCGCCGGCGCTCCTCGCCCTCGTCCTCGTCGCATTCCTCTGGGGCGCCGCGTTCGAGCTGACGAAGATGACCATCACCCGCCCGGCCTGATCGCGTCGCGGTTCGCGATCGGCGGGCTAGCAGCCATTCTCACCACCATGACCGGACCAGGACCAGCCCCTGCTCCATCGTGCGCCACGAACATGTCACTGGGAGTCGCCTCCACCTGCTCTGACGGCCCTTCCGGACAACAACTTCGTGCCCCGCGATGCGCGATGCTCCCCGCCGTGGACTCAGCCCTCGCTGGCCCGCGCGGGCCCCTGCGGCTCGCGCCGGCAGCGTTCGAGCAGCGCGACGACCGCGCCGCGCGCGAAGCCACGGCACCGGTGCTCGTGCAGCGTCGGGTGGCCGACCTCCACCATGCCGCGTGCGTCCGGCGCCGCGTGGAACCCCGCGTGCCCGACGACGGTGGCGTCCTGGCGACGACGGTGGCGTCCTCGGCGACGACGGTGGTAACCGTCCGGTCGCCGTCGCGCGGGTTGCTGGCCACGCGCTCGGCGAACATCCCCCACATCCCGCCCTGACGCGCAAAGTCGGCGGGAATGGCGAGGCCCGCTGTGGCACCCGCGGTCACCAGGTCACCGGCGTCCAGCGCACGAAGCACCGCCAGGTCGAGGTGGTGCAGGCGGACCTCCGGTGCCGTCATGGTGTGGAGCGTAGGAGCCGCCGGCCGGTTCGGCACGGGAAATACGGCTGGCCGGTGCGCGAATGACGAACCCGGGCGAGACCGTCGGGCCGTCGAAGAATCCTCTGGCGCACCGCACGTCCACGTCGTACGGTGGAGGGACATGAGAGAGGAGGTGGTCCGAAAGTGCATTCTTTGAGGACGCGTGAGGTGACTGTCCGCTAGTCGCCCGTCAGAAGTAGGACGGTCTGTCCGTCTCGAGCGCTGCGGCGCTGGCGAGACCCCGGCAGTCACCGCGAGCCCGTGGGGCCGCACCGTCGTCCAGTGCGGCATCCCGACGAACGTCGGGGCCCACGGGCTCGTTCCATGCCCGAACGCCGATCTACCGCTCCGCGATCCGACGACGTCGTTCGTTCGCCAAGCTCGGCCCCATCGCCCACCACAGCAGGATCGCGCAACCGAGCCCGAGCAGGGCGCCTCCGATGGTGTCGGAGAGCCAGTGCACCGAGAGGTAGGCGCGGCTGGCCATCATCGCGGCGAGGAGCAGGATCCCGACCGGCCACCACCACCGCCGCCGCGCCCGCGGGGAGAGGACAGCCGCGACGAGCACGATGAAGCAGGCCGTGAGCGTGCTGTGGCCCGAGGGGTAGGCCGCCGTGACCTGCTGCACGAGCCCGTCCGGGGGTCGCGGCCGGTCCACCCAGACCTTGAGCAGCTGGGAGGCGCCGATCCCGACCGTCGCGACGGCCACGAGGTACCCGGCGGTGGCCCAGCACCGCACGAGGAGCATGCTCACGAGCAGGGCCGCGAAGAGCAGGTACCCCGGGAGGGCCTCGAAGTTGTTGAGCGCGATGGCGATCGTGTCCAGGATGCTGTGCTCGGTGGGGAAGGGGTCCCGCACGAGGTCGTGCCAGGCGTCGTCGATGCCCTGCCACGGCGGGGCAGCCGGGTCCTGCCGCAGCACGAAACCGCCGAGGACACTCAGGCCGATCATCAGCAGGCTTGCCACGAGCAGCACCGGCGAGCGGCGGGCCGCACGGTCGACGGGTTCGGCAGGTTCGGCGCGCATCGGGTCATCCTGCCAGCCGATCCTGCGCCGCGCTGCACCGCGGGCCGTCGTGGCAGGATGAAGCCATGCAGCTACGAATCTTCACCGAACCCCAGCAGGGCGCCACCTACGACGACCTCCTCGCCGTCGCCCGCGCCACCGAGACCCTGGGCTTCGACGCGTTCTTCCGCTCCGACCACTACCTGGTGATGGGCGACGGCGACGGCCTGCCCGGTCCCACGGACGCCTGGACCACCCTGGCCGGGCTCGCCCGCGAGACCTCCCGGATCAAGCTCGGGACCTTGGTGTCCTCCGCGACGTTCCGCCACCCCGGCATCCTGGCGATCCAGGTGGCGCAGGTGGACCAGATGTCCGGTGGTCGGGCCGAGCTCGGCCTCGGGTCCGGCTGGCTCGCTGAGGAACACGCCGCGTACGGCATCCCGTTCCCGGACAAGCGGTTCGGCATCCTCGAAGAGCAGCTCGAGATCATCACCGGCCTCTGGGGCACCCCGGTCGGCGAGAGCTACTCCTTCACCGGTGAGCACTACCGGCTGACGAACTCCCCCGCGCTGCCCAAGCCGGTCCAGACCCCCGTCCCGGTGATCATCGGCGGCCACGGCAAGAAGCGGACACCCGCCCTCGCAGCCCGGTTCGCCTCGGAGTTCAACCTCGGCTTCGCGGAGCTCGGCTCGATCGCGTCCGCGTTCGCGCGCGTCCGCTCCGCCTGCGAGGACATCGGCCGCGATGCCGACTCCCTCACGTACTCCGCCGCCCACGTCCTCTGCGTCGGTGCGGACGAGGCCGAGTACACCCGCCGGGCCGGCGCCATCGGTCGCGAGCCTGCCGAGCTTCGCGAGCACGGCATCGCCGGCACCGTCCCCGAGGTGGTCGACCGGATCGGCTTCCTGCGCGAGACAGGCGCCGAACGCCTCTACCTCCAGGTGCTCGACCTTCAGGATCTCGACCACCTCGACCTGGTCGCCCGCGAGGTGGTCCCACAGCTGGGCTGAGCCGGCGGCCCCGCGTGCCGTGGACAGGAGTCCGGTGCTCGCGAGGTCGGGGTCTCACGGTGCGGTGGTTGTTTCGGCGGGCGAGTCCGGGTCCACGCCGCGGCGCACGACGGCGTCGAACCGTGGCCGCTGCGCGCGCCACGAGAGATGCTCCAGCAGCCACGCGCGCGCGTCCTCGAGGATCTTCTCACGCGCCGGCGAGCTCGTCACCTCGAGGATTCGGGCGGACGCCTCGGCGGGGTCTCCACCACCCACTCCGGCGGGTACGCACCGGCGGGTACGCACCGGCGGGTACGCACCGGCGGGTACACACCGGCGGGTACACACCGGCGGCACCACCCCAGCGCACGAGAGCAGGCCAGTTCCTGGCGACGGGAACCGCCCCGCCCGCGCCCGCCCTCGGCGAACGCTTCGTGAGTGCCCTCCCGTCGGCTGGCGCGCAGGATGACACCGACTCGGCGAAGCACCTCGGGGATGTCGTCGCGCTGCCCGAGCACCTCCACGGCCTCGCCCACCGCCGCGTGGCTCATCAGCACGGCCGCCAGCCTATCCGGCGAACGGCTCGGCGCCGGAGGGTTCACCATCGGTGGTCGTCGCGAGAGGATGCCGTCATGAGATTCGGGTTCCACACGGGTTACTGGTCCGCCGGTCCGCCTCCGGGTGCCGCCGAGGCGGTCGCCGCCGCCGACTCCCTCGGCCTGGACTCGGTGTGGACGGCCGAGGCGTACGGCTCGGACGCCCTGACCCCGCTCGCGTGGTGGGGGGCGGGCACGTCGAGGGTGCGGCTCGGCACCGGGATCATGCAGATGTCCGCGCGAACCCCGACGGCGGCTGCGATGGCCGGGCTGACCCTGGACCACCTCTCCGGCGGCCGGTTCATCCTCGGCCTCGGAGCGTCCGGGCCGCAGGTGGTCGAGGGCTGGTACGGCCAGCCCTACCCGAAGCCCCTCGCACGGACCCGCGAGTACATCGACATCGTGCGCGCCGTCCTGCGTCGGGACGCACCGGTCGCCTATGACGGCGAGCATTACCGGTTGCCGCTCGACGGCGGCACGCACCAGGGCAAGGCCCTGCGGTCCACGGTGCACCCGCTCCGCGCGGACCTGCCGATCCACCTCGCCGCCCAGGGCCCGAAGAACACGGCGCTCGCCGCGGAGATCGCGGACGGCTGGCTCCCGGCCTTCTTCTCCCCCAGGCTCGACGCCGACTACCGCAGCCATCTCGAGGACGGGTTCGCCGCCCGCTCGGGCGAGCTGACGCCGTCGTCGGCGTTCGAGGTGAGCGCGGCGGTCCCGGTGGTCATCGGTCCCGATGTGGAAACAGCGGCCGACGGCGTTCGTCCTCACCTCGCGCTGTACATCGGTGGGATGGGTTCGGCCACCACCAACTTCCACCGCGCGGCGATCGAGCGGCTCGGCTATCAGGCCGAGTGCGCCCAGATCCAGGCCCTCTACGCAGCGGGCGACCGCGCCGGTGCAGCCGCGGCGGTCCCGACCGAGCTCGTGCTCGACGTCGCGCTCGTCGGGCCGCCGGCGGCTCTGGCCGAGCAACTCGTGGCGTGGGAGTCGACGGTCGTGACGACGCTGATCATCCAGACCGACCCGCGCATGCTTCCGGCGATCGCGGCGGCACTCGGGCTCGGGACCGACGCCGCGCCGTCGACGTGAGGCCGCCCGAACCCGCGCCGGCCGTCGAGTCCCGCGGCGCACCGGGCCCCCAGCTCGGCCACGGCCGCAGCGCCGACGTGTACTCCCTCGCTCCCGGGACGGTGCTGCGTCGGTACCGCGACGGTCACGACGCCGGCCGGGAGGTCGCGCTGATGCGTCACGTCGAGCCCCACGGCATCGCCGTACCGCGGGTGCACGAGGTCGACGGTCCGGACATCGTCATGGACCGCATCGGTGGGCCGGGCGCCGGGCACGCCGCCCGGCAGGGTGTCCTGCACCTGGACCTGCACCCCGACAAGGTACTCCTCGACCCGGTGCGCCGGCCGGTGCTCATCGACTGGTGCAACGCCGACGTCGTGCCCACGGATCTCGGCGAGGATGACCGCCGTCATCCTCGCCGAGGTCGTGGTCGCCGGGGAGTCCGCGATGGGGGCGCAAGGGGCCGCGACCGGTGTACCGGACGGTCTCGACGTCGGTCTGGTCGCCCGCGAGCTCCTGGGCCGGTTCCTCGAGGCAGTCGGCGTCGATCCCACCGACGCGCTCGACGAGGCCGTCCGGCGGCGTGCGTCTGACCCGGCGGTGGGCAGCGAGAGCGGATCCCTCGGGGCTCGATGCGGCGAGACCGTCCGCATGCTGACCGAGCACTTCGCGTTCGGCGTGCGCCGCGGCGCGAAGCTCAAGACCCTCGCGTGGGTGTGGCTGGAGCGGCCCGAGCCCAAGAAGGCGCGGGTGCCCCAGCTCGCCGTGCTCGCCGTGCTCGCCGTGCGGGTCAGCGGCGAGGAGGAGAAGCACACCCTCATCGCGGAAAGCCCGGACATCTACTTAACCGAGGACCACTACGACGGCTACCCCGCGGTCCTGGTTCGGCTGGCCGCCATCGGGCTGGACGAACTCACGGAGATCCTCACCGAAGCGTGGCGCCACGTGGCGCCGCTGACCCTCATCCGGGAGTTCGACGCCCGCACCGACGGCTGAGGATCACGACCACCCCGCGTGGATTGCGATCACGACGCTGATCAGAGCAGCGGGTCCAGCGTCTTCAGCCCGTCGAACCGGGCGAAGCCCCTGTCGAGAGTCACGAGCGTGGCGCCCTGCTCCAGGGCGAGCGCGGCCAGGTAGGCATCCGGCACGTCGTTCCCCCGGAGTCGCTGACTCGATACGAGGTCGCCGAAGATCGCCCAGTGACGCGGACCGGAGCGCACGACCGAGGCTGCCGGCGCGGCCAGCAGCGCGTCGGCGAATGCCACGGCATGCGCCGGGGGCGCCGGCTCGGTGTAGATGCGGCCACTGGTGGCGATCCGGATCATCGACGACAGGACCAGCTCGCTCACGCCGACCCGCTCATGGCCCACCAGGCGCGGGCTCAGCCAGGCCTTGACTGCTGCCGCGCGGGCGGAGTCGTCAGGGCGGTAGGCGTGCAGGACGACGTTGACATCTAGGAGGAGCACGGATCAGGGCGCCTTCAGCTCGTTGTCACCGAGCAGATCCGCCATCTGATCCTTGTCCTCCAGATCGACACCGGTGCGCAGCCCGGACACGGACGGCGTGTACGACGGGAGGCCGTAGGACGTCGGGCTCGGCTCCTTGTTCTGCTGATCGATCAACGCGCGCAATGCGTCCTCCAGTACCGATCCGATCGTCCGGTGCTCACGAACAGCGATCAGCTTCGCCTCGGCAAGAAGACGCTCGTCGATGTTGACCGTCGTGCGCATGACTGCATCATATCATCACAGGCTTATCATCAGCGTGCCCGAGCACGCTGGTCACGATCGCGGTAGTGGCTGGTTCAGTTCCCACCGCGCACCACGCTCCAGACATGCCGGATGCCAGGGCCCGAGCAGGTCGAGCGCCTGGCATCCGGCAACACCTCAGCGAGGGTGAGACGTCAATGGAAGTAGCACGATGCCAGTGTTCTTGACCCGTGCCGTTCCGCGCGCGGGGTGAAGCTCAAGGCCTTCGCATGAGTGTGGCTGGAGCGGCCCGGCCCGAAGAAGGGCAGGGTGCCCCAGCCCGCCGTCCTGGCCGTGCGGGTCAGTGGCGAGGAGGAGAAGCACGCCCTCATCGCGGACAACCCGGACATCTACTTCACCGAGGACCGCTACAACGGCTACCCGGCGGTCCTCGTGCGACTCGCGGCGATCGGCGCCGACGAGTTGGAGGAGATCCTCAGCGACGCCTGGCGACACGTCGCGCCACGTCGCCTGATGACGGAATTCGCCGACCAATACGTCGAGCAGTCGGCCCCGGAGCGCGCGCCGACGGAGCAGTTCCCCACCCCTACGAGGAGGGCGACGCGGCTCGTTCTCGGCGCCCGGAGTCGAGTGGTGCTCCGACTTCCCTTTGTTGCAACTCGGTTAAGGTTCTGCGACACGGCGCGTTTTCCCTACCGCTGGGGGCGCCGCCCCCCTAGTGTTCGGCCATTCCGACCAGGCACTGTCCCGGGCACTCATGACCCGGGAGGGCCCCATGAGGAGGCACGATGATCAACCGCAAGGTTGCTGCCATTGCCGGCGCCACGGTGCTGGCACTGGTATTGACGTCCTGCGCATCAGACCGCGATGGCGACGACACGAACACCGGCACCGACGACGGATCGGGCGGCGGTGACACCGGTGGTGGAGCGAGTGACGCGACCTTCGTCTTCGGTGCCGCCGGCGCCCCGGCGTCGTTCGACCCGTTCTACGCCAGCGATGGCGAGACGTTCCGCATCACCCGGCAGATCTACGACAACCTGATCGAGTACGAGGAGGGTGGCGCGGCCCCCGGCCCCGGCCTGGCCGAGTCCTGGGAGTCTAGCGAGGACGGCCTGACCTGGACCTTCGCACTTCGTGAGGGTGTGACCTTCCACGACGGCACCGAGTTCAACGCCGAGGCGGTCTGCGCCAACTTCGAGCGCTGGTTCAACCAGAACGAGGTCGGCCAGAACGCCGCCGTGAGCTACTACTGGGCCGCGGACTTCGGTGGGTTCGCCGGCGACGGCACTGACAGCCTGTACGACTCCTGCGAGGCCACCGACGACCTCACCGCCGTCGTCACGGTCACCAGGGTGACCTCGAAGTTCCCGACCATCCTCGGCCAGGCGGCCTACGGCATCGCCAGCCCCGCAGCGCTGGAGGAGTTCAACGCCAACGACGTGGCGGCCGAGGGTGAGGGCTTCGTCTTCCCGGCGTTCGCCACGGAGAACCCGACCGGCAGCGGCGCGTTCATCTTCGACTCCTACGACGAGGCCAACGGCACCATCACGCTGGTTCGGAACGAGGACTACTGGGGTGAGAGCGCCGGGGTCGCCGAGCTGGTGTTCCGGATCATCCCGGACGAGAACACCCGTCGCCAGGAGCTCGAGGCCGGCACCATCCAGGGCTACGACCTGCCGAACCCGGTCGACTGGGCGGCGTTGGAAGAGGCCGGCAACAATGTGCAGGTCCGCCCGGCGTTCAACATCCTCTACCTCGGTCTGAACCCGACGACGATGCCCGCGCTGACCGACGATCGTGTGCGGCAGGCGCTCTACCACGCGATCAACCGGGAACAGCTGGTCGCCAGCCAGCTCCCCGAGGGTGCTGAGGTAGCCACCCAGATGATGCCGTCCGCGGTCGCGGGCTACAACACCGAGCTCACGGCGTTCGAGTACTCCCCGGAGCTGGCCCAGCAGCTGCTGGCCGACGCCGGCATGTCGGACCTCGCCATCGACCTGTGGTATCCGACGGAGGTCACCCGGCCCTACATGCCGGACCCGCAGCGCATCTACGACTCGATCCGGGCCGACTGGGAGGCTGTCGGTATCACGGTCAACCCGGTGGCCAAGCCGTGGAACGGCGGTTACCTCGACGGGGTGCAGCAGGACCAGGCCCCGGCCTTCTTCCTCGGCTGGACCGGTGACTACGACTCGGCGGCGAACTTCATCGGGACCTTCTTCGAGTCCCCGGAGAACAACTTCGCCACCCACGAGTACACCTGGGGTCAGCAGCTCTCGGACGGCCTGCGGGCCGCCGACAGCGAGCCGGACGAGGCCACCCGCGAGGGGCTGTACGAGCAGCTCAACGCGGACCTCATGGAGTACCTGCCGGCGCTTGCCATCTCCCACTCCCCGCCGGCCATCGTGGTCGCCGGGAACGTCGAGGGTCTGGTCCCCAGCCCCCTGACGGCGGAGAACTTCGCCACGATCACCATCACCGAGTGACCCGCTGACCTTGGCGGCGGGACGGCTGGCCGGCCGTCCCGCCGTCAACGTCTGTCTGGCCCCGTTCCGCGTCGAGGAGGATGCGTGCTCAGATTCGTCATCAGGCGAGGGCTGCAGCTGTTCATCGCGATGTTCGTGCTGAGCGTGCTGCTCTTCGTCTGGCTGCGCTCCCTCCCCGGAGGCCCGGTGACCGCACTGCTCGGTGAGCGTGGCACTCCGGAGTCCACTGCCGCACTCCGCGAGGCGCTGGGTCTTGACGAGCCGCTCCACGTGCAATATCTGCGCTTCCTCCAGCGCGCGCTGGAAGGCGACTTCGGCATCTCCAACGGTGTCCTCCGTGGCGCGGAGGCGATAGACGTCTTCCTCACGAGGCTCCCAGCGACGATCGAGCTGAGCATCTTCGCCCTGCTCATCGCGGTGACCCTCGCGATCCCGCTGGGCTACGTCGCGGCCCGCCGGCACGGCAGCGCGCTGGATACCGGATCAGTGATCGGGTCCCTCGTCGGCGTGGCGGTGCCGGTGTTCTTCCTCGCGTTCGTGCTCAAGTACTTCTTCGCCATCCGCTGGGGCCTCCTCCCGCCGTCGGGGCGCCAGTCGGTGAGCATCGACGCGACGCACGTCACCGGCTTCTTCGTCCTGGACGGGATCCTGACCGGTGAGTGGGACGCCGCGTGGGACTCGTTCAGACACCTGATCCTGCCCGCGATCGCGCTCTCCTCGATCCCCTTCGCCGTGATCTTCCGGATCAACCGGGCCTCGGTCCTGGACGTGCTCGACGAGGACTACGTGCGCACCGCCCGCGCCAAGGGGCTGCAGGCCCCCGTCGTGCGCCAACGCCACGTCATGCGCAACGCACTCATCCCCGTCGTGACCACGATCGGTCTGCAGATCGGAGCGCTGTTGGCCGGGGCCGTGCTGACCGAGACCGTCTTCAACTTCCAGGGCATCGGCCAGGCGCTCGCGCTGGGCTTCGAGACCCGGGACTACCCCGTCCTCCAGGTGCTGATCATGATGGCGGCCCTGATCTACATCATCGTCAACCTGCTGGTCGACATCGCGTATGCCGTGATCGACCCGCGCGTGCGGACCAGGTGACGGGGCCGAGATGAGCACCAAGAAGGAACGCATCGACCGGCTCGCCGACGCCGGGCGGGTCAGCCGCGAGGAAGGGATCAGCCTCTACCAGAGCGCCTGGCTCCGACTGCGCCGCGACGTCGTGTTCCTGATCGGCGCCACGATCATCGTGCTGTTCGTCATCCTCGCAGCGATCGCACCGTGGATCGCCCCGCACGATCCGCAGGCCGCGCTGCTGATCGACCAGGTCCGCCCACAGACCAACCCCGTGCCGGGACCGCAGGACGGCTTTCCCCTCGGCGCCGACTACGCGGGGCGCGACTTGTTCTCGCGGCTGATCGTCGGAGCGCAACAGACGCTGATCGTGGGCGTGCTGGCCACCTTCGGAGGCCTCGTCGGTGGGCTCACCCTCGGTACGCTGGCCGGCGGTGTCGGCGGCTGGGCCGACGCGGTGGTGATGCGCATCGTCGACGTGATGCTCTCCATCCCCTCCCTGCTGATGGCGTTCTCCATCGCTGCGGTCTTCGCCAACCCCAGCCAGTGGACGGTGATCCTGGCGATCGCCATCGTGCAGGTGCCGATCTTCGCCCGGCTGCTGCGCGGCTCGATGCTCGCCCAGCGGCACAGCGACCACGTCCTGGCGGCCCGGGCACTGGGCGTACGGCGCCCCGCGATCGTGTTCCGGCACATGCTGCCCAACTCACTCGGCCCGGTGATCGTCCAGGCGACACTGGTGCTGGCCACGGCGATCATCGATGCCGCCGCGCTGTCCTTCCTGGGCCTGGGTAACCCGGACGACCGCCAGCCGGAGTGGGGCCAGATGCTGGGCAAGGCTCAGGACTTCTTCAACAGTTTCCCGCACCTGGCCTTCTACCCGGCCGTCTGCATCATCGTGGTCGCGCTGGGCTTCACCCTGATGGGTGAGTCGCTCCGCGAGGCCCTCGACCCCAAGTCCCGACGGTGAGGTGGGTGAGATGACCGGCACGAGCACCGCCAACAGGGAGCCTCTGCTGCAGGTGCAGGACCTGCGTGTGCAGTTCGGCCGCCGCGGCCAGGAGCCGTTCACCGCCGTCGACGGCATCAGCTTCGACGTCGCCCCGGGGCAGACCGTCGGTCTCGTCGGCGAGTCCGGATGTGGCAAGTCGGTCACGTCGCTGGCCATCATGCGACTCCTGCCCCACCGCGGTAACACGGTCAGCGGGAGCGTCCGGTTCGCCGGCGAGGACCTGCTCACGCTCTCCGACCAGCGCATGCGGGACCGGCGTGGAGCCGACCTGGCGATGATCTTCCAGGACCCCCTCAGTTCGCTGAACCCGGTCGTTCCGCTGGGCATTCAGGTCATCGAAGTACTGGAGCGGCACAAAGGGATGAAGCGTCCGGCGGCGCGCGTCCGCACCGTCGAACTGCTGGAGAAGGTCGGCATCCCCGACCCCGACCGACGGCTGACCGACTACGCCCACCAGCTCTCCGGCGGGATGCGACAGCGCGCCCTCATCGCCATGGCGCTGGCCTGCGAGCCGCGCCTGCTCATCGCCGACGAGCCGACGACCGCGTTGGACGTCACGATCCAGGCTCAGATCCTGGCCCTGCTCAAGGAACTGGTGAGGGAATCGGGCACGGCGCTGATCATGATCACGCACGACCTCGGGGTCGTCGCCGGGCTGTGCGACGAGGTCAACGTGCTCTACGGGGGACGGATCGTCGAGCGAGCGGGCCGGCACGAGCTGTTCGCGGTCCCCCGGCACCCCTACACCGGCGGCCTGCTCGCCTCGATCCCCCGGCTCGACGACGTCCGTGGACAGCGGCTGCGGCCGATCCCCGGCTCAGTGGCCGACAACATCCCGTGGGACGGCGGCTGTGCCTTCGCGCCGCGCTGCTCCAGCGCGATCGACGTGTGCGTGGAGCGCACACCGGAGCTCGTGCCGGACGACGCGGTCGCCGACACCCGCCTCCTGCGCTGCCACAACCCGCTCCCCGCGGACGGCGTCCGGTTGGTCGAGCACGACGCGCCGAGTCATGCGCACACCACGAGCACGGAGGCGAGCTGATGACCGTCCCGACCGATGAAGCCGACATCAGCGAGCTGTCCGAGGCGGCGGATGAGGAGTTCCTCGTCGACGTCCGCGGGCTCAAGGTGCACTTCCCGATCAAGCGCGGCATCGTGTTCGACCGGACGGTCGGCTACGTCTACGCCGTCGACGGCATGGACCTGCGGATCCGACGCGGTGAGACCTACGGTCTGGTGGGCGAGTCCGGCTGTGGCAAGTCCACGTTCGGGAGGGCGTTGCTCCAGCTCGAGCCGACGACGGCGGGTGAGGTGTACTTCGCCGGGACAGACCTCGCCGCCCTCAAGGGCGAGGAGTTGCGCCGGCAGCGGCGACACATGCAGATGGTCTTCCAGGATCCGTTGGGGAGCCTGGACCCGCGCCAGACGGTCGAGCAGCTGCTGCTCGAGGGGATGCGCGCCCACGGACTGACGAAGACCCAGGACGCGCACGCCCGGCTGACCGACCTGCTGCGGGCCGTGGGCCTGCCGAGCAGCGCCCTGAGCAAGTACCCGCACGAGTTCTCCGGGGGGCAGCGTCAGCGGGTGGGCATCGCCCGCGCCCTATCGGTCGACCCGCAGCTGATCGTCGCCGATGAGCCGGTCAGCGCCCTGGACGTCTCGGTGCAGGCGCAGGTCATCAACCTGCTGGAGGACCTGCAGGAGGAGTTCGGCCTCACGTACCTGGTCATCGCCCACGACCTGGCCGTGGTCCGGCACATCAGCGACCGGGTCGGGGTGATGTACCTCGGGGCGCTCGTTGAAGAAGCCCAGGCGGACGATATGTACGCGTCCCCGCTGCACCCCTACAGCCGGGCGCTGATGTCAGCTGTCCCGGTCCCGGATCCGGTGGTGGAGGACTCGCGCGAGCAGATCCTGCTCGTCGGCGACCTACCCAGCCCTGCCAACCCGCCCAGCGGGTGCCGCTTCCACACGCGGTGCCCCTGGCGCCAGCCGACCCGGTGCGACACCGAACGACCCGAGCTGCGTACGGTCGACATCGAAGGCGCACCGGACTCCCACCGGGTGGCCTGCCACTTCGCCGAGGCCATCGCCCGGGGCGAGCTCGCCCGACACGACGTCACAGCCGTCGCCACGGACCCGAGTCGGGCGGCCGACGACGGCGGCGAGGACTTCTTCGGCCCGGCTTCCGTCGCTGAGGCGTTGTAACCCGGCGCCATCGGCCGAGGTGTCAGAACTCAGATGCAAGGCCCTCGACCACCGATCGAGTGCCTGGCATCCGGGATTTCAGAGAACCCCTAGAACTCCCAGTCCTCGTCCTCGGTGTTGACGGCCTTGCCGATCACGTAGGAGGAGCCGGAGCCGGAGAAGAAGTCGTGGTTCTCGTCCGCGTTCGGGGAGAGCGCGGACAGGATCGCCGGGTTCACCTGGACCTGGTCCTTGGGGAACAGCCCCTCGTAACCGAGGTTCATCAGCGCCTTGTTCGCGTTGTAGCGCAGGAACGCCTTGACGTCCTCCGTCAGGCCGAGCGGATCGTACAGGTCCTCGGTGTACTGCTCCTCGTTCTCGTACAGCTCGAAGAGCAGCTCGAACGTGTAGTCCTTGAGCTCGGCGCGGCGCTCGGGCGTCGCCTTCTCCAGGGCCTTCTGGAACTTGTAGCCGATGTAGTACCCGTGGACGGCCTCGTCGCGGATGATCAGGCGGATCAGGTCGGCCGTGTTCGTCAGCTTCGCCCGGCTGGACCAGTACATCGGGGCGTAGAAGCCGGAGTAGAACAGGAACGACTCGAGCATCGTGGAGGCGACCTTGCGCTTCTCGGGGTCGTCGCCGCGGTAGTAGTCCAGGATGATGTGCGCCTTGCGCTGGAGGTTCTCGTTCTCCTCCGACCAGCGGAACGCGTCGTCGATCTCCGCCGTGGAGATGAGCGTGGAGAAGATCGAAGAGTACGACTTCGCGTGCACCGACTCCATGAACGCGATGTTCGTGTAGACGGCCTCCTCGTGCGGGGTCAGCGCGTCCGGGATGAGGCTGACCGCACCGACGGTGCCCTGCACGGTGTCGAGCAGCGTCAGGCCGGCGAACACGCGCGTCGTCATCAGCTGCTCGTGCTCCTTGAGCGTGTGCCACGACTGGATGTCGTTGGACAGCGGGATCTTCTCCGGCAACCAGAAGTTCCCGGTCAGGCGATCCCAGACCTCGAGGTCCTTGTCGTCCTCGATCCGGTTCCAGTTGATGGCCTGGACGCGGGAGACCAGCTTGAGCTTTTCGGACACGGGCACTGCTCCTTGCAAGTTTTCTGTCAGCGTGTGGGGTGTCGGCGGGCGCCTCCCCAGGACCGGCCGGGGGCGACGCCGTCGCCGGAGAGAGCGCTCGCTCGGTCAGAGCATGCAGGACACGCAGCCCTCGACCTCGGTGCCCGTCAGGGCCATCTGGCGCAGCCGGATGTAGTACAGCGTCTTGATGCCCTTGCGCCACGCGTAGATCTGGGCGCGGTTGATGTCACGCGTCGTGGCGGTGTCCTTGAAGAACAGGGTGAGGGAAAGACCCTGGTCGACGTGCTGAGTCGCCGCGGCGTAGGTGTCGATGATCTTCTCGTAGCCGATCTCGTAGGCATCCGCGAAGTACTCGAGGTTGTCGTTCGTCAGGTACGGCGCCGGGTAGTAGACGCGCCCGATCTTGCCCTCCTTGCGGATCTCGATCTTCGAGGCCACCGGGTGGATCGACGACGTCGAGTTGTTGATGTAGGAGATCGACCCGGTGGGCGGAACGGCCTGCAGGTTCTGGTTGTAGATCCCGTGCTCGGCCACCGAGGCCGCCAGCGCCTGCCAGTCGTCCTGCGTCGGGACGTGCACGCCCGACTCCTCGAACAGCTCACGCACCCGCCCGGTCTGGGGTTCCCACGTCTGCTCGACGTACTTGGTGAAGAACTCACCGCTCGCGTAGGTGGAGTCGTGGAAGCCCTTGAAGCGGGTCCCGCGCTCGATGCTCAGCTGGTTCGACTCGCGCAGGGCGTGGAACAGCACCGTGTAGAAGTAGATGTTGGTGAAGTCGATCCCCTCCTCGGACCCGTAGTGGATCCGCTCCCGCGCCAGGTAGCCGTGCAGGTTCATCTGCCCGAGGCCGATCGCGTGCGAGTCGTTGTTCCCCTGCTCGATCGAGGGTACGGACCAGATATGGGTCTGGTCGCTGACCGCGGTCAGGGCACGGATCGCGGTGCCGACGGTGCGACCGAAGTCCGGGGAGTCCATCGCCGAGGCGATGTTCAGCGAGCCCAGGTTGCAGGAGATGTCCTTGCCGACGTGGGAGTAGGACAGGTCGTCGTTGTAGGTCGAGGCGGTCGATACCTGCAGGATCTCCGAGCACAGGTTCGAGTGCGTGATCTTGCCCTTGATCGGGTTCGCCTTGTTCACCGTGTCCTCGAACATGATGTACGGGTAACCCGACTCGAACTGGATCTCGGCGAGGGTCTGGAAGAAGTCGCGCGCCTTGATCTTCTTCTTGTGGATCCGGCCGTCGTCGACCATCTCGTGGTACTTCTCGCTGACGTTCACCTCGGCGAACGGCACGCCGTGGACGCGCTCGACGTCGTACGGCGAGAACAGGTACATGTCCTCGTTCTTGCGGGCCAGCTCGAACGTGATGTCCGGGATCACGACCCCGAGGGACAGCGTCTTGATGCGGATCTTCTCATCCGCGTTCTCCCGCTTGGTGTCCAGGAACCGCATGATGTCGGGGTGGTGGGCGTGCAGGTAGACCGCTCCCGCACCCTGACGCGCACCCAGCTGGTTGGCGTAGGAGAAGGAGTCCTCGAGGAGCTTCATCACGGGGATGACGCCGGAGGACTGGTTCTCGATCTTCTTGATCGGTGCGCCGTGCTCCCGGATGTTGCTCAGCAGCAGCGCCACCCCGCCGCCGCGCTTGGACAGCTGGAGGGCGGAGTTGATCGCGCGGGCGATGGACTCCATGTTGTCCTCGATGCGCAGCAGGAAGCAGGACACGGCCTCACCGCGCTGCTTCTTGCCGGAGTTGAGGAACGTCGGCGTGGCGGGCTGGAAGCGTCCCGAGATGATCTCGTCGACCATGGACGTGGCGAACGCCTCGTCGCCGTCGGCCAGCGTGAGCGCGACCATGCAGACCCGGTCCTCGTAGCGCTCGAGGTAGCGCTTCCCGTCGAACGTCTTCAGCGTGTAGGACGTGTAGTACTTGAACGCCCCGAGGAACGTCTGGAAGCGGAACTTCTTGCTGTACGCGTGGTCGAAGAGCCGCTGCACGAACTCGAACGCGTACTTGTCCAGCACCTCGGTCTCGTAGTACCCGTTCTCGACCAGGTACTCGAGCTTCTCCTTGAGGTTGTGGAAGAAGACGGTGTTCTGGTTGACGTGCTGCAGGAAGTACTCCCGCGCAGCCTCCCGGTCCCGGTCGAACTGGATCTCCCCGTTCGGCCCGTAGAGGTTCAGCATCGCGTTCAGCGAGTGGTAGTCCATGGCCGGCGTCGTCATCTCGAGCCCGGTGTCTGTCAGTGTTGCAGCCAAAACTGTCCCAATCCCTCACGGACGCGAAGCACGTCCTCGGTCGTTCCCAGAAGTTCGAAGTTGTACAGGTGGGGTACCTGGCACTTGCGCGCCACGATGTTCCCGGCGATGCAGTAGGCGCTGCCGAAGTTCGTGTTGCCCGCGGCGACCACGCCGCGGATCAGCGAACGGTTCTTCTCGTCGTTGAGGAACGTGATGACCCGCTTGGGCACCGCGCCGCGCCCGTTGCCACCGCCGTACGTCGGCACGATGAGCACGTACGGCTCCCTGGCGGCCAGGGGCTGATCGGACGGCCGCAGCGGGATGCGCTGCGCCGGCAGCTCCAGGCGATCCACGAACCGACGCGTGTTCTCCGAGACTGAGGAGAAGTACACGATGCCACTCATCGACGCTGCCCTATCGGTGGTGCTGGTGGTGGTCAGTTGAACTGAAGGCCGCCCGGTCGTTGCCTCCCGGGTGGCCTCATGTCTGCGGCTCGCGCGCCGCGGCGATCGTCAAGCGGTCGCGGCCACCGGGCGGGCGCTCGTGGCGAGTGCCTTGATCTTGTCCGGACGGAACCCGGACCAGTGGTCCCCGCCGGCGAACACCACCGGAGCCTGCTGGTACCCGAGCGCCTTGACCGAGTCGAGTGCCTCGGCGTCGGTGCTGATGTCCACGATCGTGTAGTCGAGGCCGTGCTTGTTCAGCGCCCGGTACGTCGCGTCGCACTGCACGCAGGCCGGCTTGCTGAAGACGGTAATGGTCATGGCGCATTCCCCTTCATCGTCGTTCGGCTGCGGCCCCACAGCACCTGGAGCGGGAACCACCGGCCTGAAACTACTGTGATGTCTTTCGTCGGGCTGTCTGTTCCGCCCGACTTCTCAGACACTACACCTAGTGGTAGCGATAACTCGATACCCCTAGGACTTGTGTCGGCGCGTCGTGTCGCGGGCGTGTCCTCCACAGGTGATGGCGTGTCGCTGTGGACTTCCGGCGCCGTTCTGTGCACATCCTGTGCACCCGTCTGCCGGTATCCGCGAAACGGTCCGCGCACGTCCGACTTGTCCACAGGCGAGCCCGGCGCGACGCCATCGGGGCCAGCGTGGATCCACCGGGCCGTGCACCGTCCGGCCACGGACACACGCCCTCGGACCGCCGTCGAGACCCTCTTGCCGGACATACCTCCAGTCTCCTGCAGACCACCGACACCGGGCCCGGGGATACCTCCGGACAACGCACCGCCGCCGGGTACCCCCAGCACGCGAGTGCTGGCGTTTCGCCGCCATATCTTGAAGGAATGAGAGGAATCTCCAGCACTCGCGTGCCGGGGTTGTCGCCGAGGAGAGGGAACACCATGGCTGCCGTCGAGCAGGTACTGGCCGGACAGGCGGCGACGACGGCGTGGCAGGAGGACCTCTACCGCGACCTGCACGCGCATCCCGAGCTGAGCCACGCCGAGCACGGGAGTGCCGCGACCATGGCGGCCAAGCTCCGGGAGCTCGGCTTCGAGGTGACCGAGGGCATCGGCGGCACGGGCGTCGTCGGCGTCCTGCGCAACGGCGAGGGTCCCACGGTGCTGATGCGTGCGGACATGGACGCGCTCCCCGTCGAGGAGCTCACCGGCCTGCCTTATGCCTCCCTCGCGCGCGGTGTCGACCGTGACGGGATCGACGTGCCCGTCATGCACGCGTGCGGGCACGACGTGCATATGACGTGGCTGCTCGGCGCGTGCGAGCTGCTCGCCCGGGGCGCGGCACACTGGCAGGGCACGTACGTCGCCCTCTTCCAGCCGGCCGAGGAGACGGGCGACGGCGCGCAGGGCATGGTGGCCGACGCTCTCACCGACCGCGTCCCGCGCCCCGACGTCGCTCTCGGTCAGCACGTCATGCCGCACCGCGCCGGACTGATCCTCACCCGTGCGGGCGCGACCATGGCGCAGTCCGACAGCATCCGCGTCACGGTCCATGGGCGCGGTGCGCACGGCTCGATGCCGCATTACGGGGTCGACCCGATCGTGCTCGCCTCGGCGATCGTGCAGCGGCTGCAGAGCATCGTGGCCCGCGAGGTGTCCCCCCTCGAGTTCGCCGTGGTGACCGTCGGATCGATCCACGCGGGCACGAAGTCCAACATCATCCCGGCCCTCGCCGAGCTGCAGCTCAATGTGCGCACCTATGACACAGCGGTCCGCGACCGGGTGCTCGCCGCCATCGAGCGGATCATCCGCGCCGAGTGCGCCGCGGCGGGCAGTGGCCGCGAGCCCGAGATCACCCTTTTCGACCAGGTCCCTCTGACCGTGAACGACGGCGGCGTCACGCGCGTCGTGACGGATGCTCTCGCCGCGGTCTTCGGTGACGCCGTCCAGGAGTCCGAGCCCATCACCGGCGGCGAGGACTTCTCCCACCTCCCGAACGCCTGGGGTGTTCCGTACCTGTTCTGGTTCATCGGCGGTACGGATCCCGACGTGTGGGACAGTGCCGTCGCGCAAGGCCGGCTCCTCGAGGACATCCCCTCGAACCACTCGCCGTTCTTCGCCCCCGTCATCCAGCCGACGCTCGAGGTGGGCACGAGGGCCGCGGTGGTGGCGGCGCTGGCCTACCTCGCCCCGATGGGCTGAGGGGCGCTCTCCCCTCGGCCCCGGTGGAGGCCTTGCCCCTCGGCGACCCGCTCGGGGAGACCAGCACCGCCAATCGGCACGCGTGAGCCGGCTGCGGTTCAGAGCCTCCCGAGGGACGATCGCGACGCTCGACCATCGGGCGGTGCGCGACGAAGTGCGCGGCAGGAAGCGGCACCGAGAGGTTCTCGGCACGCGGCGGTGGGTGCTACGTGCCGCCCTGCGCGG
>JAENWO010000096.1 GCA_016649925.1 Actinomycetales bacterium | reverse complement strand
TCTCCGCGGCGGGTTGACGCGGCGGTCCGCGACCCGTGGCGCCGCGACCCGTGGCGCTGACCCGTGGCGCTGACCCGTGGCGCTGACCCGTCGCGCTGATTGAGACGGCACCGCTCCGCGGACGCCTCGCGCGGTAGCCTTCGGATCGATCACAACATCGACCCGAGGGTGAGAGATGTTCTCGACCGTGCTCGTGGCCAATCGCGCCGAGATCGCCGTCCGCGCCTTCCGGGCCGCGTACGAGCTGGGTGCCCGCACCGTCGCCGTCTTCCCGTACGAGGACCGCGCCTCCGAGCACCGGCTCAAGGCCGACGAGGCCTACCTCATCGGGGAAAAGGACCACCCGGTCCGCGCCTACCTGGACATCGACGAGATTCTCCGGGTGGCCAGGGAGGCGCAGGCCGACGCGATCTACCCCGGCTACGGCTTCCTCTCCGAGAACCCGGACTTCGCGCGCGCCACCGAGAAGGCCGGCCTGAAGTTCATCGGCCCGCCGGCGGAGGTCCTCGAGCTCGCCGGGAACAAGGTGCGCGCGCTGCGTGCCGCCCGCGAGGCCGGCATCCCGGTGCTGCGCTCGAGCGACCCCTCCGGTGACGTGGACGAGCTGGTCGCGGCGGCCGAGCCGATCGGCTTCCCGGTCTTCGTGAAGGCGGTCGCCGGCGGAGGGGGACGCGGCATTCGCCGGGTCGAGGCCGCGGGCGACCTGCGGGAGGCGCTCGCGGCCGCGATGCGGGAGGCTGAGGCGGCGTTCGGCGACGCGACCGTCTTCCTCGAGCAGGCCGTGCTGCGCCCCCGTCACATCGAGGTGCAGATCCTCGCCGACGTGACCGGCGACGTCGTGCACCTGTTCGAGCGTGACTGCTCGGTGCAGCGTCGGCACCAGAAGGTCATCGAGATAGCCCCGGCGCCGGACCTCGACCCGGCGCTGCGCGCCGCCCTGTGCGCCGATGCGGTGACGTTCGCCCGGGCCATCGGCTATGTCAACGCCGGCACGGTCGAGTTCCTCGTGGACACGGTGGGGGAGCGTGCGGGTGAGCACGTCTTCATCGAGATGAACCCCCGCATCCAGGTGGAGCACACCGTGACCGAGGAGGTCACCGACATCGACCTCGTCACGGCCCAGATGCGGATCGCCGCCGGGGAGACGCTCGCCGAGCTGGGCATCACCCAGGACACCGTGCGCGTCAACGGCTACGCCCTGCAGTGCCGGATCACCACCGAGGACCCCTCGAACGGGTTCCGACCGGACACCGGTCGGATCACCGCGTATCGCTCGCCCGGCGGCGCGGGCGTGCGGCTCGACGGCGCGGCGGCGAACGCGGGCGCGGAGATCACCGGCCACTTCGACTCCATGCTCGTCAAGCTCACCTGCCGCGGGTCGACGTTCCCGATGGCGGTGCGTCGCGCCCGCCGCGCACTGGCCGAGTTCCGGATCCGCGGGGTGCGCACGAACATCCCGTTCCTACAGTCGGTGCTGACCGATCCCGACTTCGTCGAGGGACACGTGTCGACGTCGTTCATCGACGAGCGCCCGCAGCTCCTGCGGGCCCGCGAGAGCGGGGACCGCGGCACGAAGCTCCTCTCGTTCCTCGCGCACGTGACCGTGAACCGGCCGCACGGCCACCGGCCCGCGGACCTCATCGAACCCTGGACCAAACTGACCGCCGTCGACCTGACCCAGGCTCCGCCGTCGGGCACTCGGCAGCTCCTCACCGAGCTGGGCGCCGAGGGCTTCGCCCGCGCCCTGCGGGAGCAGCGGGCCGTGGCGGTCACCGACACCACGTTCCGTGACGCCCACCAGTCGCTGCTCGCCACCCGGGTGCGCACCCACGACCTGCTTGCCGTCGCGCCGCACGTGGCGCGCAGCACGCCGGGTCTGCTCAGCATCGAGGCCTGGGGCGGCGCGACGTACGACGTCGCGCTGCGGTTCCTCGGGGACGACCCGTGGGCGCGGCTCGCCGTGCTGCGCGAGGCCGTACCGAACGTCGCCCTGCAGATGCTGCTGCGCGGTCGGAACACCGTGGGGTACACGCCGTACCCGACGGAGGTCACCGACGCGTTCGTGCGCGAGGCCGCGGACACCGGGATCGACATCTTCCGGATCTTCGACGCGCTCAACGACGTGGACCAGATGACCCCGGCGATCCGCGCGGTTCGCCAGACGCCCTCGGTGGCCGAGGTCGCCATGTGCTACACCGGCAACCTCACGGACCCGGCGGAGCAGCTGTACACACTGGACTACTACCTGCGCCTGGCCGAGCGGATGGTCGACGCCGGTGCCCACGTCCTCGCGATCAAGGACATGGCCGGTCTGCTCCGGCCGCCCGCTGCCCGCACCTTGGTCACGGCGCTGCGAGAGCGGTTCGGCCTGCCCGTCCACCTGCACACCCACGACATGGCCGGCGGGCAGCTCGCCACACTCCTGGCCGCGATCGACGCCGGCGTGGACGCCGTCGACGTCGCGAGCGCACCGATGGCCGGGACCACGAGCCAGGTGCCGATGTCCGCCCTCGTCGCCGCGATGGAGCACACCGAGCGTGCGCCGGAGCTGTCGCTGCGGTCCGTCACCGACCTCGAGCCGTACTGGGAGGCGGTGCGTGCGCTGTACGCGCCGTTCGAGTCGGGGCTGCGCGCGCCGAGCGGGAGGATCTACGAGCACGAGATCCCCGGCGGCCAGCTGTCCAACCTGCGCCAGCAGGCGAACGCCCTCGGGCTGGGGAGCCGGTTCGAGGCGATCGAGACGATGTACGCGGCGGCCGACCGGATCCTCGGGCGGCTGGTCAAGGTCACGCCGTCCTCGAAGGTGGTGGGGGACCTCGCGCTCCAGCTCGTCGCGACCGGCGCCGATCCGGCCGGCTTCGAGGCGGACCCGGGCCGGTTCGACCTGCCGGACTCCGTGGTGGCGTTCCTGCACGGCGAGCTGGGCGATCCGCCCGGCGGCTGGCCGGAGCCGTTCCGCACGCGCGCGCTGGCGGGGCGGCCGCCACGGCGTCCCATGGTGGAGCTGACCGACGAGGACCGCACCGAGCTCGACGCGGACCCCCCGCGGCGCAGGGAGCGTCTGAGCCGGCTGCTCTTCCCGGGACCGGCCGGCGACTTCGCCAAGAGCCGGGCCGAGTACGGCGACATCAGCGTCGTGGACACCGCGGACTACCTCTACGGCCTGGAGGCCGGCACCGAGACCACCGTGACGATGGAGCGCGGCGTGAAGCTCTTCATCGGGCTCGAGGCCGTCTCCGAGGCGGACGAGCGCGGCTACCGCACCGTGATGACGACGCTGAACAACCACCTGCGTCCGGTCCAGGTGCGCGACCTCGCGGCGACCGTCACGGCGGTCCGGGTGGAGAAGGCGGACGCAAGCGTGCACGGCCACATAGCGGCGCCGTTCGCGGGCTCGGTCACGCCGGTGGTGGAGGCCGGCGCCGCCGTCGAGGCCGGTCAGACCGTCGCCACGATCGAGGCGATGAAGATGGAGGCCGCGATCACCTCGCCGGTGTCGGGGGTGGTCCGGCGCGTGCCGAGCACCACGGCCCGGCAGGTCGAGGGTGGCGACCTGGTGATGGTGATCTCCTAGCCCGCCCGGCCCTGCTGAGCCCGCCCGGCCCTGCTGAGCCCGCCCGGCCCTGCTGAGCCCGCCCGGCCCTGCTGAGCCCGTGCGACACGAACGGGTCGTCCGAAGGTGCCAGTCTCCCGGGTTTCGGGACCGTTCAGGCGCATGTTCGTGCCCCGCGATCCGCCGAGGCAGACCGCTCGGCCGGCGGCCGGTCTCCGCCGCAAGCCCGCCGAGCAGGTGCCCGCGCCCCCGGGCCGGCGACGACGGTACCTCGAGAGCCCAGCCGGTCTCCGCCGCGAGGTCGCACGTGTGTACGGTCAGCTCGAGCGTGCGCGTCGGCAGGTGGTCCACCAGGCGTATCCCGCCAGCCGCCGTGGTCAGCACCGGGCCGCCGTCGGTCACCCGGACGAGCACGAGCACCCGGGTCGGCGATCCGCGCGCCGGCCTCCTTCGGTGCCTCGCCGAGGGCTGCGCCGGCCTCGCGTCCGCGCTTGGCCACTGCCCGCTGGGTCTCCCGCGCTGAGCAGGCGGAAGTACTCGATGGCGGAGCTCACCCCCGCGGAGCTCGCCGGCTCCCTCAGGTACGTCTTCACGGTGAACAGCGCGCGGCTGGTGTGCCCGACGAGGTCGCGGACGGTCCACTCTCCCAGCGCGCGCCCCTCCCAGCCGTCGGGTCCGCCCGGTACCGTGCGCACGAACCAGGCGGCCGCCTCCGCGTAGGCCGCGCGGATCTCGGCCCACCGCTGACCGTCTCTCACGGGCCGGTCCCGGGCGCGGCGAGGAACGGCACCCTGGCGATGGAGGACTGGTAGGACCGGATAGCGTCACCGAGCTTGACCTACCCGAGCTCCAGCAGCGTATGGAGGCCTTCGAGCTCGTCGCGGGCTGTCCCGTTAGGATGGGCCGATGGCGAGGTACATCGACGTGCATCCCGTGGACCCGCAGCCGCGGGCCATCCGTCAGGCGGTGGACATCATCCGCTCCGGCGGACTGATCGCCTACCCGACCGACTCCTGCTACGCACTGGGCTGCCTGCTCGGCAACCAGGAGGGCAAGAACCGGATCACCGCCCTGCGGAAGCTGGATGACAAGCACCATTTCACGCTGGTGTGCCGGGACTTCGCCCAGCTCGGGCAGTTCGTGCACGTCGACAACGCGGTGTTCCGGGCGATCAAGGCCGCGACACCGGGCAGCTACACGTTCATCCTGCCGGCCACGAAGGAGGTGCCCCGGCGGCTGATGCACCCGAAGAAGCGCACCGTCGGGGTGCGCATCCCGGACCACCCGGTGGCCCAGGCGCTCGTCGCGGAACTGGGCGAGCCGATCCTGTCCAGCACGCTGCTCCTGCCGGGGGACGACGAGCCGATGACCGACGGGTGGGAGATCAAGGAGCGCCTCGACCACCTCGTGGATGCCGTCCTGGACTCGGGGGAGTGCGGGGACGTGCCGACGACTGTGGTGGACTTCTCCGACGGCGGCGCCGAGGTGGTACGCCGCGGCGCGGGAGACCCCACGCCGTTCGAGTAGTTCCGGCCCCGAGCAGCTGTGGCGCACCTTTCCGCGCGATCGGGAGCTTCGGCGCAGGTGGCGACGAGCTGGCGCACCTGGCGTGGATGGCGACAAGAGAACCAAGTAGACGGAGGGACCGTCGTGAGCACCGGCATCGCCCCGGAGATCGCGACACTCGTCCGGCAGGCCCACGAAGCCCTCGAACAGTACGCCGCCTTCACCCAGGAGCAGATCGACCAGATCGTCAAGAAGGCATCGCCTTCCAGCGGTCGCACCATATTCTCGGCTTCCACAACTCGTCCTACTCAGGCGGCGGTCAGAACGCCCGTGGCCAGTGGTTCGCGATGTACGCCTCCGGGCCTGGTGCTCGTTACCGCGTCCGGTACGCCGACGTCCTGCGCGAGGGCAGCGTCCGTGGGCTCGACGGCCGTCAGCCCTGTGCGCAGGTCCTCGGCGTTATCCTCCTCCAGGATCTGCTCGGCCCGGGCGCGGGCCGCCTCTCGAGCCGCTCCGGACACGGGGGACCTCCGGCGGGGGAAGGACGACGGGCGCGCACCGTTTGATCGTCGGCCACCGAGGAGCCTTGTCCCTGGGATGAAGGTCCGGATACGGCGCCGCCGGGGGAGTGGCGCGTTCACCTACCGTAGTGATACCGGCACGCTGCTACGCGGATCTCGCCCTCGGCGACCTTGTAGACGAGGCGGTGCTCGTCAGTGATCCTCCGTGACCAGTAGCCCTGGAAGCCGTGCTTGAGGGGTTCGGGCTTACCAAGACCCTTGTTCCCGTTGCGATCGATGTCCTTGATCAGGGCGTTGATCCGACGAAGAACCTTGCGATCCTGTGCCTGCCACCACATGTAATCCGCCCAGGCGGTCTCGTCCCAGACGAGCTTCACTCGACGAGGTCGCCGACGATCCCACGATCATGCTCGAGGCGATCGATCGAGGCGAGGAGCCGACGAGCGTTCTCCGGGCTTCGCAAGAGGTAGGCCGTCTCCTTCAACGACTCGTAGTCGGCAAGGGACACGATCACGACGGCGTCATGCCCGGCGCGGGTGATGACAACCTCCTCGCGGTTGTCGACGACCGAGTTGAGCGTCTCGGCGTACTTCGCGCGGGATTCGGAGTAACTCATGATCCGCATGGAAACCTCCTGGGCTACGTACATCATACTGTACGTCGCAGTTGTTCGCGCGACCAAGACGGTAGAACTTCAGAGCGAAGCTGCGGTGGCCGCAAAGGCAGCCGCCGACGCGTACCTTGCGGGTCGCTTCGGTCCAAACTGGGACGGACTGGTTCGGTCGAGGCGGTCCGTCCGTGCGTCACGAGGGTTTCCGGCTCAGCTCAGGAAGACCTGTTTGGCGCTCTCCTTGAGCTTGCCGTTGGCCCCTTTCACCTGTTATGGCGTCTGGGGGTGGCAGCGGCCCTTCGAGAGGGGGTCGGTGTCCCGGATCGCCTGGGCGGCGTGCGCGATCAGCTCCCAGTCCCCGACCTGGTCCTGGGGCCAGCGGGCGCCCGTCGACACTGCTCGGCATCGCGGGGGTGACCGCGTGGTCACGGATGGGGGAGGGGCGTCTCGGGTCTTCGCAGAATTCCGCGGAGCCACTCGAGGGCGCTCGCCCTGAGCTCGTCCGTGAACTCGTGCACGCCGTCGAACGGGCGGAAGTCGACCACGTCCTGCCGGAAGGAGTCCACCACCTCGACGGCGCCCGCGAGGGGAAAGATCGGGTCCTGACGTCCAGCGGCGACCAGGACCCGCTGCTCCGAGAGGACCGACGCGACCACGGGCACGTCGCCGAGCTCGACGATTCCGGGTGGATACCAGGCGGGGTTGTGCAGGATGTCTGCCGCGGTGGTCGAGCGCACGGTTCCGACACCGCAACTGAGGACGCCGGCGCGGATCCGGGCGTCGCAGGCCATCGCGTACAGCCCGACCTGCGCGCCCAGCGAGTGTCCGACGACGCCGACGCGGCCGGTCACCGCCCCCTGCTGCGTCAGCCACGACACCGCCATCGCGATGTCCTCGACGTGCATGCCGAGGAGGGTCCGGCCCCTCGCCACGAGGTCCCATGCGGCCAGCTGCTCACCTCTGGTGTCGTCGAGTCCGGGGCGTCGGCGTTCCTCGAATCCCGAGAGGTCGGGGATCAGGGTGGCGACGCCCCGTTGCGGGAGCTCGAGGCCGTAGGCGATGTGGGGGTCGCCGGACATCCCAGCCGGCTCGCTCTTCCCGAGGTGGAACTCGCCGTTGTGCTGATGGATCGCCACGGCTGCGGGCCACGGCCCGTCCGTGACCGGTGTGAGCCACCAGCAGGGGACCGGCCGGCCGCCGCCGCCGATCAGGGTCACCCTGCTGCGGTTCACGGTACGCCAGAGTTCGGCTCCGCCGACCTGCACTGCCTCGGGTGCGATCGTCGCCGGGTCAGGGACGCGCAGGAGCTGCCAGACCCGCTCGCGGGTGATCAAGGTGCTTGGTGATGCACGGGCGCACGGGCGGTACCCGCATCGGGGCTGTCGACGACGGTCGGCCGGTAGTCCGTCGCACGGCCGAGGGCCTCTGTTGCAAGCGGCTCGACGTCGGACGCGGCCGAGTTCCTCAGCAGGAAAGCGAAGACCACGAGCGCGAACCCGGTGAACCACCCGCCGAGACTGAACGGGCCAGCGACCCAGAGACCCATGGCGACGCCGGCGAACACCAGCACCCCGGAGAGGGCCGCGAACAGGCGCATGCCGTAGAGGAAGACGAACGGGAGGTAGTGAGCTCCCACGATGATCATGCTGGCGGGGAAGAACCAGTCCTCGCGGTACGCGGACGCCGCCATCGCGACCAGCAGCCCCACCGGGACCGTGAACGCGAGCTGCATGGCGAGGGCGGCCATCGGGTGACCGGTCGGCAGCGCGGCCGGACGTCCGGCGAGCCGCAGCCACAGCGTGGTGAGGGGGAAGATCAGGACGCCGCCGACGAGCAGAACGACCATGGCCTTGCCGGGCGACACCCAGGTGCCCAGAGCAGCCGAGATCAGCCAGAGCGCGCCGGAGACCAGTTGGCCGAAGAAACCGCCCACGTAGACGCGACGGACATCGCGTTGGGCGTCGATGATCCTCATCCGACGATCATTCCACCGGACGGCGGCCGGCAAGGGCGATCCAGGACCGGGTTTCCAGCCGTCGTCTCGGCTCGGACGAATCACGGCGCCATCACGGTCAACGCTCGGGCTGACGTCGCCATGCCTACGGGTGACGCCGTCGGTCGGTTCCACCTGGGCCTCGATCGCCCCGCCTGCACAGCGCGAGCGGGCCCTCATCGAAGGGCCCGAACAGCCCCGGTGCGCGGTCGGAGACGACGACGGCCCGCCTGTGCGCCCCGGTGCGCCCCGGTGGGGCCCGCGCGCAGGTCCGCGCGCAG
>JAENWO010000156.1 GCA_016649925.1 Actinomycetales bacterium | reverse complement strand
CCTCGCGGCGCGGCGCGGCCGGCTTGAGCGTGTAGGTGGGCACGGGGACCGGGACCGGGGTCCAGCCCTCACCCTCGGCGAGCTCCGGGCCCTGGTGCTTGCGGGTCGGCGGCTCCTCGGGCGGCAGCGCGGAGGGGTCGACGTCGATGCGCAGCCGTGAGGCCACCTGGGTCTCGGCAGCCCGGGACGAGCGGATCTCGGGCGTGGTCGCAGCGCGGGCAGAGCGGTCGATGCCGGCGGACCGGTCGGTGCCGGCGGTGCGGGCAGAGCGGTCGGACCGGTCGATGTCGGCGCGGGGTGCCTGGCGGTCCGGCCGGTCCTGGCCGTCCTGGCGTGAGGAGTCCTCGCGCCAGCGGGACTCGGCCTCAGCGGCCTGCGCCGAGGCGCGCCGTCCGAGGACCACGACACCCGCGAGCGCCGCCGTCGGGACGATGGCCGCCACCGGCGCCAAGGAGACGGTCGCCACCAGAACCCAGGTCACGGCGCTCGCTCCAAGCAGGAGCAGGGTCAGAACGAGGCGGCGCTTCGCAGCGGCAGCACGGCGACTGGCAGCGGCGGCCCGAGCGGCGCGGGCGGCGGCCGCACGGCGCGCGTCTGTGGCGACGAGTCGCTCGTGGTGCGCGGCGGGGGTGTCCATGGGTGCCTCCGGTGTCTCGTTCCGCGGTCGGTGCACGTAGCCACGGATGGTGCTGTCCCGCCGGGCCCGGGCGGGTGGGTGACCCGCCGTCGCCAGGATCCGCAGCTCCCCGGAGAAGCGGTCCTCGACGCGTGAGTCGACGACCACCTGGCGGGAACGGATCACGGACGGCAGCAGGTACAGGAAGAACAGTGCGACCATCGCCAGCAGGACATATCCGGCGGGGCTCACATCACGACGGTAGAGGCCCTACCCATCGCCGGCCCTCACCCCCGGCGGCGTGTCGGTCCGTTTCGCCTGCGGGAGTCGGTGAGACGCGAGACGAGCCCTTCGGGGACGTCCTCGAGGGTGAGCGCGAAGGACCGGTGATCGCACCAGGCGCCCTGGATGTGCAGGAAGCGCTCCCGGAACCCCTCGTCCCGGAACCCGAGCTTCTCCACCACGCGCAGGCTCGCGGCGTTCTCCGGGCGGATGTTGATCTCGACCCGGTGCAGACCGATCTCGAACCAGCAGAAGTCGCTCGCCATCGCCACGGCGCTGGGCACGATGCCCCGCCCGGCCGCGTGCTCGGAGATCCAGTAGCCGATGGAGGCCGACTGCAGGGACCCGCGGGTGATCCCCGAGATGGTGAGCTGGCCGACCATCTCGCCCTCGTGCTCCACCACGAACGAGTACGCGAGGCCGCGACGCGAGGCCTGGTTCTGCTCGCGCACGTACTGCGCGAACGTGGGCCGGTACGCGTTCGGTTCGGGCGCCGTCGCCTCCCAGCGCCTGAGCCACTCGATGTTCTCGCGGCGCAGCCGGTCCCACGCCTTCCGGTCGCGCAGACGCAGGGGACGCAGCCCGACCGCCCCGGAGGTGAGGTGCATCAGCTCTCCAGGATCATGCAGTTCAGCTCGTCACCGGCGGACACCTCGCGGACGTCGTCGGGCACGACGGCGAGTGCGTTCGCGCGGGCCAGACCGGTGAGCAGGAGTGAGCCCGGCGATCCCACCGGGGTGGCCCGGTAGCCCTCCTGCGGGGCGCCGATCAGCGTCACGGGCACGAACTCGCGCCGGTCCGACGGCGAGTCCCAGCCCTTCGTGACGCTCGCCCGTACGGTGGGGCGGTAAAGCTCGGCGTGCCCGGCCATCGCGAGCAGCGCCGGGCGCACGAACACCTCGAAGGCCACCTGGGCGCTGACCGGGTCACCGGGCAGGCACAGGATGGGTGTGTCCTCCCCCACGGTGCCCACCCCGAACTGCCGGCCCGGCCACATCGCCACGTTGTCGAAGCGCACCGTGCCCAGCGGGCTGAGGACCTCCTTGACCGTGTCGTTCGCGCCGTAGCTCAGTCCGCCGGTGGTGATGATGAGGTCGGCGCGGACCAGCTGGTCCTCGAGCGTCTCGCGCAGCCGCATCCGCTCGTCCGGCACCGCCGCGACGCGGAACGTCGTCCCGCCGGCATCCTGCACCGCCGTCGCCAGCGCGTGGCCGTTCGCGTCGAAGATCTCCCCGGCCGACGCCGTCCGCCCCGGTTCGACGAGCTCGTCACCCACGGAGACGAGCACCACGCGCGGACGCGGGTGCACGGTGACCCGGGAGCGCCCGAGGGCGGCGAGCAGGGCGATCTGCCGCGCCCCGATCCGGATGCCGGCCGCGAGGGCGATCTCGCCGGTCTGCAGGTCCTCACCCTGGCGGCGCACGTTCTCCCCGGCGCGGCCCCCGGCCCGCACCTGCACCGAGGCGAGCCCGCGATCGGTGAGCTCGAGCGGGATGACGCAGTCGGCGTCCGCGGGCATCGGCGCGCCCGAGGCGATCCGCACCGCGGTGCGGGCGACGAGCCGGGTGACGTCGGTGGACCCGGCGCGCACCTCGTCCAGCACGCGCAGCTCCACCGGGTTGGCCGGGCCCGCGCCGTCGACGTCCGCGCGGCGGACGGCGTACCCGTCCAGAGCGGCGAGGTCCCGCGCCGGCAGGTCACCGCGGGAGGTGACGTCCTCGGCGAGGATGCAGCCGACGGCGTCGTGCAGCACGACCTCGAGCGGCGGCAGGGGCCGGAGCAGGTCGAGAACGCCCCTGAGGTGCTCGGAGACGGCCTTCATCGGCTCGCCACGAACTCGCGCAACCACCCCACGAAGTCCGGCCCGAGGTCCTCGCGGTCGCTGCCCAGCTGAACCACGGCTTTGAGGTAGTCGAGCCGGTCCCCCGTGTCGTAGCGGCGGCCGCGGAAGATCACCCCGTGCACGCCGCCACCCTGCTCGGTGGGCATGGACGCCAGCGTCTGCAGCGCGTCGGTGAGCTGGATCTCGCCATCGCGACCCGGAGGGGTCTGCCGCAGCACGTCGAACACGGCGGGGCTGAGCACGTAGCGGCCGATCATCGCGAGGTTGCTCAGGGCCTGGTCCGCGTCCGGCTTCTCCACCATGTCCGTGACGCGCACGATGTCCTCGCCGAGCCCGGCGGACGGGTCGGAGGGTTCCACCCCCGCGCACCCGTACAGGTGGATCTGTCCGGGATCCACCTCCATCAGCGCGATCACGGACCCGCCGAGCGTCTCCTGCGCGGCGATCATGGTCGGCAGCAGGGGGTCGCGGGCGTCGATCAGGTCGTCACCGAGCTGCACCGCGAACGGGTGGTCGCCCACGTGGTCCGCGCCGGCGAGCACCGCGTGCCCGAGGCCGAGCGGCGTGCCCTGGCGGACGAAGTGGATCCGCGCCAGGTCCGTGGAGGCCGTGACCCGGCCGAGCCGGTCCAGCTCGCCCTTGCGCTCGAGGGTGTGCTGCAGCTCGACGACGTGGTCGAAGTGGTCCTCGATCGCCCCCTTGCCACGCCCGGTGACCATCAGGACATCGGTGAGGCCGGCAGCGACGGCCTCCTCCACGACGTACTGGATGGCGGGCTTGTCCACCACCGGGAGCATCTCCTTGGGGACCGCCTTCGTGGCGGGGAGGAACCGGGTTCCCAACCCGGCGACGGGGATCACGACCTTGGTCACAGACGTCATGGTCGAAGGCTAACGGCACACCCCGTCGCGGCGCCGGCAGCACCTCCTCGACCGTGCACATCGGGGGCGACGGTGGACGTGGTGCGCAGCTGGTCTTCGCCGAGAGCGAAGTGGTGGCGAAAGCGCCGGGCGGCTGACAAGGTGGGGGCATGTGGTCCGTGTCGAGCCTCCTTCCCCCCGACGTCGGCCTCGAGCTCGAGGACGCCAAGCAGATCCTGCGCGAGTCGGTGCGCGCCCACCGCCGGGATCGGTCGGCGCGGGAGCGCCGGGAGAAGTCCGAGCGCATCGCGGACCACGCCAAGGACCTGCTCGACGGCGTCCGGTGCGTCGCGACGTACGCGTCCCGTCCCACGGAGCCGGACACCGCACCGTTGATGGAGCTCCTGCACGACTCGGGGATCTCCATCCTCCTGCCGATGCTCGGCCCGGGTCTGAGCCGGGACTGGGCGCGGTACTGCCCCGGCGACTCCCTCGAGGTGCGTGCCCCGGGCCGCCCTCCGGACCCCCTGGGGCCGGGCCTCGGAGCCGACGCGCTCGCCGAGGCGGACCTCATCTTCGCCCCCGCGCTGAGCGTCGACCTGGCCGGCACCCGGCTGGGTCAGGGCGGCGGCTGGTACGACCGTGCGCTGCGGAATGCCCGCGCCGACGCGAAGGTCTTCGCGATCGTCTTCGACGACGAGATCAGCGACGAGCCGCTCCCGGTCGCCGAGCACGACCGCCCGGTCGACGGGGTGCTCACCCCGAACAGCTGGTGGCTGATCTAACCCACCGGCAGCAACGTGAGCGTGTGCCGCTCGGCCTCCTCGACGGCTGTGCGTGTGAACGGCCACCCGAACGTCTCCCCTGCTGCCCACGCCGGGAACTGGTCGTCGTAGTGGCCCGACGCCGGGTGCCCGGAATTGCCCGTCAGGCTCACCCACGTGGAGGCGTCCAGGTCGCTCAGGTCGACCACCATGCGCATCGACGGCACCGCGGTCACCGTGAAGTTGGGGTACCCGTCCACCCAGTCGGAGGCCGACCAGCCGTTCGCGTTCACCATCGACGACCCGCCGCCCACCGCGATCGGGTCCGGGTTGACGAAGTCCCGGACGATCCACGGGATGCCGTCCCCGCCCAGGACCGCGTGCTCCGGGGCGGCCTGGTGCACCCGTCCCCACTGCCAGTCGGCGGGGTCCTTGCCCAGGGAGACCGTGAGCTGCATCCGCGCCTCGGTGAGCGCCAGGCCGAGGATCTCGTCACGCTGCTCGACAACGGTCAACGTCGCCCGGTCGTCCCACCAAGGGTTCGTCTCGTCCTCGAGCAGGGTGCGCACCACCTCGAGCCAGCGGCTGCCGCCGTCGGGTCGCTGCGCCTCGGGCACCTGGTCCCAGAACGTGAGCCGGAGCAGGTTCGCCCAAACGGCGGAGAAGTAGGCGGCGGCGGCGGAGTCGGGATCGTTCGTCATGTCCCAGTCCTGGAACAGGTCGACCGCCTCCCCCACGAAGTCGTTCCGCACGCCCAGGTCGAGCAGGACCGGGACGAGCGCCTGCGCGTAGGGGTTCGTCTCGTCGAGCTGGATCGCGGTCATGTCCGCGGCCTCGAACGGGCGGCCCTGCCCGATCTGCGCGACGAGGCGGTCCCGGATCTCCTGCGAGCGGTACCCGTAGTCGTAGTCGTGGGTGAGGAAGGGCGCGTCGCCGGGCGGTTCCACGGCCTGGTTCGCCGCAACGATGAAGCCCTCCTCGGGGTTGAGTACCGCCGGCAGGTCCGCCGGGTCGACGTACCCCTGCCAGTCGTAGCGTGAGTCCCAGCCCGGGCGGGGCCAGCGTCCGTCGCTGGGGACGACGGCGTCCGGCACGTCCGCGCGGACCGGCACCCGGCCGGGCGACTGGTACCCGATGTCGCCGGAAGTGGTCGCGAACACGATATTCTGGGTGGGCACCTCGAACAGCACGGCGGCCGCGGCGATGTCCTCGGCGTTGCTGGCCAGGTCGATCGCGAAGATCGCGTCCCCGGTACGGCCGGGGGTGAGCGCCGTCCACGAGAGGGCGACGGCGTAGCCCGCGATCCCGGTGGGTGGGGAACCGTCGGGCAGGGGGGCGTCACCGGCGTCCCGCGCACCGGTGAGCACGTCGGAGATGATCGGCCCGTGCGGCGTCGACCGCACGGTCAGGGTGATGTCGTCCCCACCGTTGACGGCGATGACCTCGCGGCGCTCCACGAGCGGCAGGCGCTCGCCGTCGTACAGGTACGTGCCGTCGGGGAAGACCCTCTCGAGGAAGAAGTCGCTCGAGTCGGAGCCCATGTTCGTCAGGCCCCACGCGAGGTTGTCGTTGTGGCCGATGACCACGCCCGGGAGCCCGGAGAAGCTGTACCCGGCGACGTTGAACCCGCACTCCGCGGACACGGTGCGACAGTGCAGCCCCACCTGGTACCAGATGCCCGGGGCCGAGAGCCCGAGGTGGGGATCGTTCGCCAGCAAAGGCAGCCCGGACGCGGTGTGGTCACCGGAGACCGCCCACGAGTTCGAACCGATGCCGTCACCTTCCCCGAGGAGGTGCGGGACGGCGTGGAGCGCGGTGAGGGCGTTCTCCAGGGCGGAGGGGTCCACGCCCGTGACGCCCGT
>JAENWO010000500.1 GCA_016649925.1 Actinomycetales bacterium | reverse complement strand
CGGGCGACGTCGACGAGGGTCGGTTCGCCGATGCGGGAGCGGGTGAGGTGCTCGACTGCGGCGAACAGGACGGCGTCTTCGAGTTGGGTGAGGGGCCGTTCGAGGACGGTGGCGACGAGCGCGGCGCACATCTCGGCGCAGCGCAGCACTTGGCGTTCTTCGGGTTCGTGGGCGGCGGCGGGTCCGGGGGCGAGCGGGTTGATGCGGGTGGTGCCGCCGGGTGAGAGCCGGACGGTGGTGAGCCCGAGCTGTTCGGCGAGGACGCTGTACTCGCCTTTGGGGTCGGCAATGGCGAGCCAGCGACCTCGGTCGCCGTGGCCGTAGACGGCGGCTTGTCGCCACAGCAGGCACTTGATGAGCGCCGACTTCCCGTTGCCGGGTTCGCCGAGGACCCAGCCGTTGGGGTTGGTGACCAAACCGGTCGCGTAGGCGTCGAAGGGGTCCCAGCAGAACTCGGCGCCGCCGGCGAGGAGGTCGAGGCCGACGTAGGTGCCGCGGTGCCCGAACGAGGCTTGCACCGAGAACGGGTAGACGCTCGAGACGTGCGCGGTGGTGCCCCGGTGGTAGGCGAGGCGCAGCGCTGGGCGGGTCATGACGCGAGGAGGGACTTGGGGGCGAGACCGAGCGGGAGTGCGGCGGCCCATGCCACGTCTTGGCGGGCGTCGAGCACCCGGAGGTCCATGCCGTTCTCGCGGGCGAGTTGTTCGACGATCTCGCCGTGTTCGTCGAGGGTGTCGAGGTCGGGGGCCGACACGGTGACGAGTCCGGCGTAGGCGATCTCGGCGAACCCGGCGACGAGCTCCTCTTCGCGGTCGACCAGCGCTTGGGTGGCTCGGCGGTGGCGGGCGTCGATGCGGCGGCCTTGGTCTTCTTTGGTCGTGGCGTCGGACTCGAGCTTCACGAGGTCGCGTTCGATGCGCCGTCGGCTCTGGTGGGTGGACACCGGGACGAGGACCACGGTCATGGTGCGGGTGATCCCTCCGCCGGAGAGGAACGGTTCGAGCCACGTCGGGGGGACGGCGAGGCGTGGCCAGGTCCCGATCCACCAGGTGCGGTGGAACGCCCCGTCGACGCGGAGGTGGTTCCATGCGGTGTCGACCGCGACGGGTCCTGCGGTTGCGGAGCGGACGAGGGCGAGGCGGTCGATGAGCCGGCCGTGGGACACCTTGGGGCGGGCCGACACCGGGTCGAGTCGGGTGCGGATGAGGCGTTGGATGCCGTGGGGGTCGAGCGGGTCGGTGGTGGTGAGCCCGGCGGACCGCAGTCCTCGGAGGAGCGCGTCGGTCGATCCGACCAGTGCCCGCTGCAGGTGTTCGTCGCTGTTGCCGGTGCTGGCCCGGTGGCGGCCGAGACGATCGGCGGCGACGGTGACGGTGACGACGACGTCGTGGGAGATCGCGGTCGCGGTGCCGACGTCGACGAGCTCACGGTAGGAGCCCCAGGCGTCGGGGTGGCGTTCTCCGCGTCTATCGGTGTCGATCCACGCCAGGTGTTCGTGCATGCCGGACGGGCGGGCGAGGTCGGACCAGGCGAGGTGGGTGACGACGCCGCGTTCGACGGCGAACTGGGCCAACACGTCGCCCCATCCGGCGAGGAGCCGTTCCTGTTCGGGTCGGGGTTCTACGACGAACTGGGGGCCTTCGACCGGGACGACCGCGGTCAGGGTCTTCGTGTGGCGGTCGCGCACGGCGCCGAGGACCTGGTTGGGTCGCCAGTCGATGCTGACGATGTCGAGCCCCGCAAGGCATGGCGGCATCGGTGCTGCGACCCCGGTTGTTGACCACAGCGGCAACGGGGCTGACCAGCGGCGGCCGCGACGGACCCGGGCCCAGGCCCAGCCGGCGACCAGCGGCAGCCACTCCCACACGCAGTGCCCACCGACCCGGGCGAACGACGCCGTCACCCCGGCCACCACAGGGACCGCAGCCGCTGCCAATGGTGCGCCGGCGGTGATGAGCAGCACCGAGGTCGAGATCCCCGCGCCGATGAGGATGCACTGGACGACGCCGAGACCCAGGAAGATCCCGGAGGTGTCCAGCGGTTCGAGCCGGTAGGTCCGCTCCACGCGTTCAGTTCCCATTGGTCGCCCTCCCCTGCGGGCGAGGCGGCGGTGGCCGCTTCCGGCCGCTCGGCGGACCGTTCGACGAACCCGGTCTCGAACCGTTTGCCGGTTGGCCGGACCCGGAGGGTCCGCCGGTGGCGCCGTCGACGACACGGGTCGCCGTCCTCGTCGCACTCGTGGCGGCACCCGCCGCGGCTCG
>JAENWO010000371.1 GCA_016649925.1 Actinomycetales bacterium | reverse complement strand
TCCAGCACCTGCGCGGGCACGGAGCCCCCGTGCGTGACTCCGGCCCCACCGCCGAGCCGTCGCTGGCGGGCCATGACCTGGCGGAGTCGGTGGACCGGGTGCTGGGGCACCTGGACGGGGACCTCGGCGCCGACCCCGACGTGGCGGCCCGGATCACCCGGATCGCGGGCGAGCTCGTCCCCTGATGGAGGCCGACGGGGGAGGACGCCCGCTGCGTCACGAGCCGGCCACGACGCCGGTGGAGAGCGTCGACCGTGCCCTGCTCATGCTCCAGGCGCTGGCGGATGCGGGTGCGGGCGGCCTCGGCCTGGCCGAGCTCGCCGCCTCCCTCGGGCTGAACAAGAGCACCGTGCACCGCACCCTCGCCGGACTGCGGTTCCGCGCCTTCGCCACCCAGGACCCGGTCACCGGTCGCTACCTCCTCGGCCCCGCCGCCACTCGGCTGGGTGACGCCTTCTTCAGCGAGGAGAACCTTCCCGTCCTGCTGCACCCGGCACTCGTCGCCCTGTGCGCCGCGACGGACGAGCTGGTCCACCTGGGAGTGCTCTCCGGGAGCCAGGTGGTCTACCTGGACAAGGTCGAGCCCGAGCGACCGGTGCGGGTGTGGTCCGCGATCGGACGACGGAGCCCCGCCGTCACGACCGCACTGGGAAGGGCGTTGCTCGCCTTTCGCGGGACGGACCGCACCCTGCTCGCCGGGTACGTCCGTGAGTCCGACCGGCCGGTCGACGCAGAGGTGGTCTGGACCGCGCTCGAGGATGCCCGACGACGCGGGTATGCCACCGAGCGGGAGGAGAACGAGGCGGGCATCAGCTGTGTGGCGGTGCCGCTTCTGCGGGCGGGCTCCCCCATCGCCGCGGTGAGTGTGACGGCGCCGGTCGAGCGCATGATGGCGGGACGCGTCGCCGACCTGTACGCGCGCATCACAGCGGAGCTGCCGCCCCTGCTGCCCCCCGGCCTGGAACTGCCCTCGATCGCCGGGCAGGCTTGATCCTGCCGTCGGGCCGTGTCAGAGTAGGTTTCGCAGCGCGACATGCGCGTTTCACCTAGCGAAACGGCTCTCGATGGACACTCTCGCAGCCCTCAAGGAAGCGCGGCTGGTTCCCGTCGTCGTGCTCGACGACGCCAAGGACGCGGACGGCCTCGCCGGCGCTCTCGTCGCCGGGGGCCTCCCGGTCGCCGAGGTCACGTTCCGCACGGCGGCCGCCGCCGACTCGATCCGGACGATGGCCGCCCGGGGCGACATCCTGCTCGGGGCCGGCACCGTCCTGACCCCGGCCCAGGTGGACGAGGCCGTGGCCGCGGGCGCCAACTACATCGTCTCCCCCGGCCTGAGCCGCGCCGTCGTCGAGCGCTGCGCCGAGCACGGGGTGCTGGCCCTGCCCGGTGCGGTGACCGCGACGGAGATCCAGGGGGCCCTCGAGCTCGGACTGTCGACCGTGAAGTTCTTCCCGGCCGGGACCGCGGGCGGGGCCGCGGCGATCTCCGCCCTGGCCGCGCCGTTCGGCGGCGTGAGCTTCGTGCCCACGGGGGGCGTCGGCCCGAAGAACCTGCACGAGTACCTCGCCATCCCCGCGGTGGCCGCCGTCGGCGGGTCGTGGATGGTGCCGAGGGACAAGGTGAAGGCCGGCGACTTCGCGACGATCACCGAGCTGACGGCGCAGGCCGTCGCGCTCGCGAAGGAGCTCCGGCCATGACCCTGACCATCCGCCCCGCCTCCGAGTGCACGTACGACGCCGTCTCGCTCGGGGAGGTGATGCTGCGGCTCGACCCCGGTGAGGGTCGCATCCGCACCGCGCGCTCCTTCCGGGTGTGGGAGGGCGGCGGTGAGTACAACGTCACCCGCGGCCTGCGTCGGGCATTCGGCCTGCGGGGTGCCGTCGTCACCGCCCTGGCGGACAACGAGATCGGGCGCCTGGTCGAGGACTTCATCCTCACCGGCGGGCTCGACACCCAGTTCATCCGGTGGGTTCCCTACGACGGCATCGGGCGGACCGTCCGCAACGGCCTGAACTTCACCGAGCGGGGGTTCGGGGTGCGCGGCGCCGTCGGCGCGTCCGACCGGGGCAACACCGCGGCGTCCCAGCTGAAGCCGGGCGACATCGACTGGGACCACCTGTTCGGGGACCTGGGCGCGCGCTGGCTGCACACCGGCGGGATCTTCGCGGCCCTGAGCGAGACCACCGCCGAGGTGGTCGTCGAGGCCGTCACGGCGGCCAAGCGCCACGGGACCGTCGTGTCCTACGACCTCAACTACCGGCCGAGCCTGTGGAAGGCGATCGGCGGCAAGGCCAAGGCCCAGGAGGTCAACCGCCGGATCGCCGAGCACGTGGACGTGATGATCGGCAACGAGGAGGACTTCACCGCGAGCCTCGGGTTCGAGGTGGAGGGCGTGGACGAGAACCTCTCCGAGCTCCAGGTGGACAGCTACGCCCGGATGATGGAGCAGGCCGCCCAGACGTACCCGAACTTCGCCGTGATCGGCACGACGCTGCGCACCGTGCACAGCGCCACGGTCAACGACTGGGGCGCCCTGGCGTGGTCGCGGGAGACGGGCGTGGTCCAGGCCACGCACCGGGAACGCGTCGAGATCCTCGACCGGGTGGGCGGGGGTGACTCGTTCGCGTCGGGACTCGTCTACGGCCTGCTCGAGGGTGTCCCGCTCCAAACCGCCGTCGAGTACGGCGCGGCACACGGTGCGCTCGCGATGACCACCCCGGGCGACACGACCATGGTCACCAAGGCCGAGGTGCTCAAGCTCGCCGGCGGCGGGAGCGCACGGGTCGACCGCTGACCGACTCCGGGCACACGGGCGACCCTCACCCTCGGACGGAGAAGCCCCGCGCCCCTTCGGGGGGTTCCTCGGTGACCTCCACCCGGGTGACATCCGCGTCGAACGGCCCGCGCCGGGCCCACGCGACGAGCGCCTCCACAACCGGTGGCGGGCCCTCCGCCGCGACCTCGACGGTGCCGTCGGGCAGGTTGCGCACCCACCCCGCCACGCCGAGCCGTTCCGCCTGCCGCAGGCAGGACCACCGGTAGCCGACGCCTTGGACGTCGCCGTGGATCACGAGCCTGCGGCGGATCATGCGACCAGTCTGCCCGGCGTACGCGCTACGGGCCCGCGGCGGGCAACGACCGCTTGCGGTTGGCGTTGCGTCAACTCCTACGGTGGGCCCGTCATGACCACCTCCCCTCAGGGGCAGGTTCTCACGTGCCGTCGACGAGCACGTGTGGCCAGCGACACTACGTGGTGGCTCCCGGAAGCGACCCGCCCGTGTGCACCGGGGTCTCGGGTCCCGGTTCCGGAGCGGGCTTCGTGGCGAGACGGTGCCCTTCGATGTCGAGGTCGGGGAGGACCCGGTCGAGCCACGTCGGGAGCCACCACACGCTCCGCCCGAGGATGGCCATGAGCGCAGGGACGAGGGTCATCCTGATCAGGAACGCGTCGATCAGGAT
>JAENWO010000016.1 GCA_016649925.1 Actinomycetales bacterium | reverse complement strand
AGGTGCTCCACGGCCAGCGCCGTTCCGGCCGCTCCGTCGACGTCCACCCACGGGTGCGCTGTTCCGCCCTGACCGTCGTTCCAGGGGCGGCCGAACGTCACGAAGGGCACGTCGCGCTCCCCGAGCCAGTGCGTGCGGGGGTCGCCGTGGTGGGTGTTCGTCAGGACGAGCCCGTCGATATCGGCGCCGTGAAGCAGGTCCTCGTACTGCGCGATCTCCTGCTCGTCGCTGCCGGCGGTGAAGAGGGTGATCCGGTAGCCGTGCAGCTGCGCCGCCTCCGTCAGAGCGTGGATGAAACGGTCTCCAACGGCGTAGTTGAAGCCGTCGCGCGCCGGCGGCAGCGCGAAGCCGAGAACCCGGGAGCGGCGGGTGCGCAGCTGCCGGGCCGCGGTCGATGGTCGGTAGCCGAGCCCCTTGATGGAGGCGCGGACGCGTTCGAGGGTGTCCGCGCGCACCAGTTCCGGCGCGTTGATGGCGTTGGAGACCGTCTGCCGGGAGACGCCGGCATGCACGGCGACCGACTCGAGCGTGACCCGTTGCACCGAGTTCACCACCGCCTCCTTGCGGCCTGCGCACAACCTGACGATTGGAGCGTTCCAATGTGTGGGTCTAATGTGATCGTCGTCACGGATTGTGTCAAGTACGAAGGTGACTTCATGGAACGCCAGCCGTTGCTGCACGATCTGCTCGTCTGTCTGCGAGCGCCCACGCAGGCATGGTCCGACCCGGACGGTCAGATGCGACCGGACGCCGCCGGCCTCCATGGCGTCTTCCACGCCGATGTACGCGTCCTCTCCGGAGCCGTCCTGACCCTCAACGGTGAGGAGCCGGAGGTGATCGCCACGGGCAGCCGTGGTGTCGCCGACGTACGCATCACGGCTCTGGCGCGAGGCATCGACGGGCCCGGCGCGGACCCCACCAACCGGGTGGATCGGCTGCGCAGCATCGCCCCCGGCACGTTCGAGGAGCGCGTCGTGCTCAGCTGCTCCACCGCCTCGCCGGTACGGGGCACGATCCGCGTCGCCCTCTCCGCGGACTTCCTGCCGATGGACGCGGTGAAGATGGGCCGGTTCGGCAGGCCGCACCCCGCGACGGCCGACGGCGACGGTCTCACCTGGGCGGGGGACGGCGAGGTCAGCGTACGTCTCCACGCGCCCGGTGCGGCCATCGACCTGAGCGACCCGGGGGCGCCGGTGATGGAGTGGGACGTGGAGGCGCGCACCGGGGTACCGGCCGAGGTCGGGTGGTCCCTCGTCTGTACCGACACACTCGGTGTCGTGATGGCTGCGCCGGCTGACGCCCCGATGTGGTCCCGGCCCGAGGTGCGCACCGCGGACCAGCGGATCCCGGACCTGCTCGAGCGCAGCCTCTCGGACCTCTCCGGGTTGCGCATGTCCAGCTCCTACGCGCCGGGTGAGGTGTTCCTCGCTGCGGGTGCCCCGTGGTTCTTCACGCTGTTCGGCCGGGACTCGATCTGGGCCGCCCGGATGATGCTTCCGCTGGGCACGGAGCTGGCTGCGGGCACGTTGCGCACGCTTGCCGCGGCTCAGGGCCGCGCCGTGGTGCCGGCGAGCGAGGAACAGCCCGGGAGGATCCTGCACGAGGTCCGCCGTGCCTCCCTGGTGATCGACGGCGGCGTGGAGCTGCCCCCGCTGTACTACGGGACGATCGATGCCACCCCGCTGTGGATCTGCCTGCTCGCCGACGCCTGGCGCTGGGGCCTGCCGAGCGAGGAGGTGGAGGAGCTCCTGCCCGCGCTCGAGGCGGCGCTGAGCTGGATGGCCGACTACGGGGACGCCGACGGCGACGGGTTCCTCGAGTACATCGACAGCTCCGGTCACGGCCTGGCGAACCAGGGGTGGAAGGACTCGGGCGACTCGGTGCAGTGGCGCGACGGCCGGTTGGCGTCGGGCACGATCGCGCTGTGCGAGGTCCAGGGCTACGCGCACGAGGCGGCCATGGCGGGCGCGGACCTGCTCGAGGCGTTCGGTCGCCCGGCCGCCCAGCGGTGGCGGACCTGGGCGGGTCAGCTCGCGGGCAGGTTCCGGGAGAAGTTCTGGGTCAGCGACGACGTCGGGCGCTATCCGGCGATCGCGCTCGACGGCGACAAGGACGCCGTCGACACCCTCACCTCCAACATCGGTCACCTGCTCGGGACCGGCCTGCTCGATGCACGGGAGGAGGCGCTCGTCGCCGACCGGCTCACGTCGCCAGCGATGGCCTCCGGGTTCGGGCTGCGCACGCTCGCCGAGGGCTCGGCCGGGTACTGGGAGCTGCGCTACCACGGTGGTGCGGTGTGGCCGCACGACACGGCGATCGCCATCCACGCCCTCGCCAGGTCCGGTTTCGGGGCGCAGGCGGACTCGCTCGCGCAGGCGCTGCTCGCCGCGGCCCCCGCCTTCGGGTACCGGCTGCCGGAACTGTTCTCGGGTGACGCGCGCGGCCGTGTGCCGCGCCCCGTGCCCTACCCGGCGTCCTGCCGGCCACAGGCGTGGGCCGCGGCCTCGGCCGTGGCGATCCTGTCCGCCTCCCTCGGCCTGGACCCCGATGTCCCGGGCGGCACCCTCACGGTGCGACCCACCGTCGCCCGAGCGATCGGCGTCCGTGGGCTACGGCTGGCCGGCCGCGACCTCGAGGTCGAGGTGGACGCCGTCGGTGGTGTGCGGGTCAAGACGGACGCGCCCGTACGGGTCATCGGCGCCTCGCCGTGAGGCAGACATCACGTCGGTTCCACCACGCCGGACGCGCTCGGTGAGGTCTCAGAGCCGTACCATGGTCCGAGGTCCCGCTCCCAGCGGGGGAGTGGGAGGCACCTCGATGAGTGAGTTGAGCCGGGTGCGGTCCGCGTCGGACCTGCGGCGGATGAGCCCGAGGCGACTGCGTGCCCTCGCGGAGGAGATCCGCTCCTTCCTCGTCACCTCGGTCTCCCGCACCGGCGGACACCTCGGCCCGAACCTCGGTGTCGTCGAGCTCACGATCGCGATGCACCGCGTCTTCGACTCGCCCAGGGACCGGATGGTGTTCGACACCGGGCACCAGGCCTACGTGCACAAGATCCTCACCGGCCGGCGCGACTTCGAACGGCTGCGCAAGCGCGGGGGGCTGTCCGGCTACCCCAGCCGCGCTGAGTCCGACCACGACGTCGTGGAGAACTCGCACGCCTCGACGGCGCTGTCCTGGGCCGACGGCATCGCGAAGGGCAACCAGCTCGCCGGACATGGCGACCGCCACGTCGTCGCCGTCATCGGGGACGGTGCGCTCACCGGCGGGATGGCCTGGGAGGCGCTGAACAACATCGCCGAGGGCCAGGACCGCCGACTGGTCATCATCGTCAACGACAACGGCCGCTCCTACGCGCCCACGATCGGCGGCCTCGCCCGCTACCTGGATGCGCTGCGCACGGACCGCCACTACGAGAAGGTCCTCGATTGGGGCAAGCGCACTCTCCAGCACGGCGGTGTCCCCGGCCAGATCACGTACGACGCGCTGCACGGCCTGAAGCAGGGGGTCAAGGACGTGCTGCGTCCCCAGGGGATCTTCGAGGGTTTCGGGATCAAGTACGTCGGCCCGGTCGACGGCCATGACATCGGGGCCATGGAGGCCGCGCTGATCAGTGCGAAGTCCTACGGCGGCCCCGTCATCGTGCACGCGATCACCGAGAAGGGCCGCGGGTACGTCCCGGCCGAGAGCGACGTCGTCGATCGGTTCCACGCCGTCGGTGTCATCCATCCCGAGACCGGGCTGCCGGTGGCGCCCTCACGGTTCGGCTGGACGTCGGTGTTCGCCGAGGAGATCGTCTCGATCGCCCGCTCCCGGTCCGACGTCGTCGGCGTCACTGCCGCGATGCTCGCGCCCGTGGGTCTGGCACCCCTGGCGGAGGAGTTCCCGGAACGCGTCTTTGACGTCGGGATCGCCGAGCAGCACGCCCTGACCTCGGCGGCCGGGATGGCCCTGGCCGGGCTGCACCCCGTTATCGCCCTGTACGCGACGTTCCTCAACCGGGGGTTCGACCAGCTGCTGATGGACGTGGCGCTGCACCGGGCCGGCGTGACGATCGTGCTGGACCGGGCCGGTCTGACCGGCGACGACGGTGCCAGCCACAACGGCATGTGGGACATGGCGCTGCTCCGGCTCGTGCCGAGCCTGCGCCTGGCCGCACCCCGGGACGAGGCGACGCTGCGCGAGGCCCTGCGGGACGCCGTCGTCGTCCGCGACGCGCCGACGGTGATCCGTTACCCCAAGGGTGCGCTGCCCTCACCGATCCCGGCGATCCAGCGCACGGGAGTCGTCGACGTCCTGGCCCGCACCCCGGGCGACGGAGAGTCCCGCGCTCTCGTGGTGGGCGTCGGTTCCTTCGCCGGGACCGCGATCGATGTGGGCCGGCGACTCGCCCAGCAGGGGATCGGTACCACGGTGGTGGACCCGCGCTGGGTGCTGCCCGTGCCGGCCGAGCTGATCGAGCTCGCCGAGGGCCACGACCTGGTCGTGACGATCGAGGACGGCCTCGTGCCGAACGGCGTCGGTGCCGCGATCCGGGACGCGCTGGTGTCCGCCGGCTCGAGCGTGCCGGTGCAGACGCACGGCATCCCCCTCGCCTTCCTCAGCCACGCCACCCGGAACGAGCTGATCGAGGACTTCGGGCTGCGCGCCCAGGACGTCGCGCGGGACGCGGCGGCCGCCATCGCCGCCCTCGAGGGCGCGCACGCCGAGCCCTGAACCTCAGAGGGCGCCGGTGCGCGTGAGGTAGGGCGTGATGCCGCCCAGGTGGAAGGGCCAGCCGGCGCCGAGGATCATGCCGAGGTCGATGTCGGCCGCCTCGCCCACCACCTTCTCCGCCAGCATCATCCGGACCTCCTCGGCGAGCGCGTCCCGGACCCGGACGAGCAGCTCGTCCGCGGTCTGACCCTGGCCATCGGCACGCGAGCCGAAGTACTGCCCGATCGAGATGTCCACCGGTGAGGCTGCGCTCGGCCGTCCCTCGAACGTGACGAACGGGACGTTTCCCTCGACCATCCGCGCCATCCCCGGCGATGAGGGGTAACGCTCGCCGAGCTCCTCGCGCAGCGTGTCCAGCACGTGCATCGCGACGGCGGGGCCGACGAGCTGCAGCAGCTGGAACGGTCCCATCGGCAGGCCCAAGGGACGCAGGGCTGCGTCGGCCACGGATACCGGGGTGCCGTCCTCGAGCGAGCCGAGGACCTCACCGAAGAGCCGGACGAGGAGCCGGTTGACCACGAACCCGGGGGCGTCCGCGACCGCGATCGCGGACTTGCCGCACGCCCTGGCGACGGCGAAGGCCGTGGCGTAGGCGGCGTCGTCGGTCTTCTGGGCACGGACCACCTCGACGAGCGGCATCTGGGACACCGGGTTGAAGAAGTGCAGTCCCACGACGCGCTCGGGGTGTGCCAGATCGGCCGCCATCTCGGTGACCGAGAGCGCCGAGGTGTTCGTCGCCAGGACGGTCTCGGCGCCGAGCACCGTCTCGAGCTCCGCGAACACCGACTTCTTCACCTCGAGCTTCTCGAACACGGCCTCGATGACGAGGTCGCAGTCCGCGAAGTCGCTCAGCTCGGTGGTCACGGTGACGAGCGCGCGCAGCCGGTTCGCCTCGTCGGCGCCGATCCGGTTCTGCTTCGCGAGCCTCTCGACCTCGGCGTGCACGAACGACAGTCCCTTCTGGGCGCGCGCGTCGTCCAGGTCCCGCATGATGACGGGCACCCTCATCCGGCGTGCGAACAGCAGGGCCAGCTGGCTCGCCATCAGCCCGGCGCCGACGACGCCGACGAGGCGGACCGGCCGGGCCTGGTCCGCCGGCGGCGCACCCACCGGCTTCTTGGCCCGTCGCGACGTCAGGTCGAACGCGTACACACCGGCCTTGAACTCGGGGGAGAGGATGAGCTCGGTGAGCGCGTCGTTCTCCGCAGCGAAGGAGGCATCCTTGTCACCGTCGGCCGCCAGGGCGATCAGGTCGAGCGCGCGGTACGCGGCCGGCGCCGCGCCGTGCAGCCGGGCGTCGACGGCGGAGCGGGCCGTCTCGACGGTGGCCCGCCAGGTCTGCGCGTCGAGGGGCTCGGGCCGGTTCGGGGTGACCTCGCCACGCAGCACGCGCGCGGTCCAGCGCAGGGACTCGGCCAGGAAGTCCGCGGGCTCGAGGACGACGTCGACGACGCCGAGCTCGGCCGCCTCGCTCGCCTCGAGCTGGCGGTTGTTCCGCATCGCGTTCGCGACGATGACGCCGAGCGCCTGCTCCACCCCGATCAGGTGGGGCAGCAGGTACGTGCCGCCCCAACCGGGGATGAGGCCGAGGAACACCTCGGGCAGGCCGAGGTTGCGCACCGAGGAGGCGACGGTCCGGTAGGTACAGCTCAGCGCCAGCTCCAGCCCACCGCCGAGAGCCACGCCGCCCACGTAGGCGAAGCTCGGCACGCCCAGCTCGGTCAGGAGCCGGTAGGTGTCGTGGCCGGCCTCCGCGATCGCGCGGGCCTGCTCCGGCGTCGTGATCCCGACGGCCGCGTGCAGGTCAGCCCCGGCGGCGAAGTGGAACGGCTTGCCGGTGACGCCGACGCCGACGATCTCGCGGCGTTCGGCGCGCGCGGCGACGGTGTCCAACGCCGCGCGCAGAGACTCCATGCCCCCCGCCCCGAGCGTGTTCGGCCTGGTGAAGTCCTCGCCGTTGTCGAGGGTGATCAGGGCGAGGGTGCCGAGGTCCTCCAGGGGGACGTCGCGCACCACGGCACGCGTGACGCGCTCGCTCATCGGTGGTTCTCCTTCGCGTGGTCGACGTGGTGGGGGTTCTCCCAGATGACGCTGCCGCCCTGGCCCAGGCCCACGCACATCGTGGTGAGGCCGTAGCGGACCTCGGGCTGTTCGGCGAACTGCCGCGCGAGCTGCAGCATGAGGCGCACCCCGGATGCGGCCAGCGGGTGCCCGACGGCGATCGCGCCGCCATAGGCGTTGACGCGGGGGTCGTCGTCGGCGATACCGAACGCGTCGAGGAACGCGAGGACCTGGACGGCGAACGCCTCGTTGATCTCGAACAGAGAGACGTCCTCGATGGACAGGTCGGCGAGCTCGAGCGCGCGCTTCGTGGCCGGCACCGGCCCGACGCCCATCACCTCGGGCTCCACACCGGCGAACGCGTAGGAGACGAGGCGCATCTTGGGCTTCAGACCGAGCTCATCGGCGACGTCACCGGCGACGAGGAGGGCCGCCGTCGCGCCGTCGGTCAGGGGCGAGGAGGTCGCCGCGGTGACCCGGCCACCCGCGCGGAACGGCGTGGGCAGCCCGGCCATGCCCTCGATCGTGGTGCCCGGGCGGGGTGGCTCGTCCGCGGTGGCCAGGCCCCAGCCCTGCTCGGGGTCGAAGATCCCGATCGGCACGAGGTCGGGCGTGATCTGACCGGCGGCCAGCGCGGCCGCGTACCTGGCCTGGGACGCGACGCCGAACGAGTCGGCGCGCTCCTTCGTCAGCCGCGGGTACCGGTCGTGCAGGTTCTCAGCGGTCGCACCCATGACGAGCGCGTCTCCGGAGACGAGGCGCTCGGCGATGAACCGGGGGTTCGGCTCGGCCGAGGCGCCGAGGGGGTGGTGCCCCATGTGCTCGACCCCGCCGGCCACCGCGGCGTCGATCGCGCCGACGGCGATGCCCGAGGCGAGCGTGGTGACGGCGGTCATCGCACCCGCGCACATCCGGTCGATCGCGAAGCCGGGCACGGATCGGGGGAGCCCCGCGAGCACACCGACGGACCGGCCGAGGGTGAGTCCCAGGTCTCCCACCTGAGAGGTGGCCGCGAGGGCGACGTCGCCGATCCGCCCGGGCGGGAGGTCCTCGTTCCGCCGCAGGAGGTCGCGCACCACGGCCACGGCGATGTCGTCGGCCCGGGTGTGCGCGTAGAGGCCGTCCGGCCTGGCGCGCCCGAAGGGGGAACGCACCGCGTCGATCAGAACCACATCACGGCCGAACAGGGGCATCGTCAACCTCCGCGTCACAACAATGGGACTGTCAGTACTAGGTAAGCCGGATCACAGCCTATCGGGGTGGACCAAGGCCTGACGACGTCGCCTCCCAGAGTCAATGCCGGGTCAAGAGAGGATCTCTGTGTGACCAAGCACACGCCGGCCCTCGGCCCTTGGTCCCACCGCCGGCAGACGCACGGTTCGTACCGTTGAGGTAACGGCGCACCAAGGAGCAGATGATGGCGATCACCACGGAAGCTCGGTCCGCACACGACGCATGGCGCGGGTTCACGGCAGGTCCGTGGCAGGACGCCATCGACGTGCGCGACTTCATCCAGCGCAACTACACGCCCTTCGAGGGTGACGCGAGCTTCCTCGCCGGGCCGACCGGGCGGACCAACCGCATCTGGGCGATCCTCTCCGGCATGTTCCCCGAGGAGAGGGAGAAGGGCGTCTACGACGTGGACGCGAACACGCCCGCCTCGATCACCGCTCACGCGCCCGGGTACATCGACAAGGATGACGAGATCATCGTCGGTCTGCAGACCGACGCCCCCCTGAAGCGGGCGATCATGCCCAACGGTGGCTGGCGCATGGTCGAGACCGCGCTGGAGACCTACGGCTACCCGGTCGACCCCGTGATTCGCGACATCTTCACCAAGTACCGCAAGACCCACAACGCCGGTGTCTTCGACGTGTACCCGCCCGACGTGCGCAAGGCACGTTCGAGCCACATCGTGACCGGTCTGCCGGATGCCTACGGCCGTGGCCGGATCATCGGTGACTACCGCCGCGTGGCGCTCTACGGCGTCGACGCGCTGATCGAGGGCAAGCTGCGCGAGCGGGCCGAGCTCGACGCGCAGCGTTCGGTCGAGGACGTCATCCGGGACCGCGAGGAGACCTCCGAGCAGATCCGGGCGCTCAGCGAGCTCAAGGAGATGGCGGCCTCCTACGGCTTCGACATCTCGGGACCGGCCACGTGCGCGGTCCAGGCCGTCCAGTGGCTGTACTTCGCCTACCTCGGCGCGGTCAAGGAGCAGAACGGTGCGGCCATGTCGCTGGGCCGGACCTCCACCTTCCTCGACGTGTTCATCGCCCGGGACATCGAGGCCGGTGTGCTGACCGAGGAGCAGGCGCAGGAGATCATCGACGACTTCGTCATCAAGCTGCGGATCGTGCGCTTCCTGCGGACCCCGGAGTACGACTCCCTCTTCTCCGGCGACCCCACGTGGGTCACCGAGTCGATCGGTGGTGTCGGGCAGGACGGTCGGTCGCTGGTGACCAAGAGCTCGTTCCGGATGTTGCAGACGCTGTACAACCTTGGCCCGGCACCCGAGCCGAACCTCACGGTGCTGTGGAGCACCCGCCTGCCGGAGGGCTTCAAGGCCTTCTGCGCCCAGGTCTCGATCGACACCTCGGCCATCCAGTACGAGTCCGACGACCTGATCCGGGGGGCCTGGGGTGACGACGCGGGCATCGCCTGCTGCGTCTCCGCGATGGCGATCGGCAAGCAGATGCAGTTCTTCGGCGCCCGGGTGAACCTGGCCAAGGCGCTGCTGTACGCGATCAACGGTGGACGGGACGAGAACAGCGGCAAGCAGATCGCCCCGGTGCGCCCGGCCGTGACCGGCGACGTCCTGGACTACGGGGACGTGCGCGGCAAGTACGACGTGCTGCTGGACTGGCTCGCCCAGACCTACGTGGACGCCCTCAACTGCATCCACTACATGCACGACAAGTACGCGTACGAGCGCCTCGAGATGGCGCTGCACGACAAGGACGTGCTGCGCACGATGGCCTGCGGGATCGCCGGCCTGAGCGTGGCCACCGACTCCCTGTCCGCGATCAGGTACGCCACGGTCCGGCCGGTCCGGGACGAGGGCGGGCTCGTCGTCGACTACACGGTGGAGGGTGAGTACCCCGTCTTCGGCAACGACGACGACCGGGCCGACGACATCGCCGTCGAGCTCGTGGAGCTGTTCATGGCGAAGATCCGCAAGCTGCCCGCCTACCGGAAGTCGCTGCACACCCAGTCGGTGCTGACGATCACGTCCAACGTCGTCTACGGCAAGCACACGGGCAACACCCCGGACGGACGCCGCTCGGGCCAGCCGTTCGCACCGGGTGCCAACCCGATGAACGGCCGCGACACGCACGGCATGCTCGCCTCCGCCCTGAGCGTGGCCAAGCTGCCCTACGACGAGGCACAGGACGGCATCTCGCTGACGAACACCGTGGTGCCCAGCGGGCTCGGGCGCACGAAGGACGAGCAGGTGGTCAACCTGGTCGGCCTGCTGGACGCCTACCTGGGCACCGGTGGCTTCCACGTGAACATCAACGTGCTCAACCGCGACACCCTGTACGACGCGATGGAGCACCCGGAGAACTACCCGCAGCTGACGATCCGCGTGTCCGGATACGCGGTGAACTTCGTGCGCCTGACCCGAGAACAGCAGCTCGACGTCATCTCGCGAACGTTCCACGGCGCCATCTGAGCTGGAGGAGGGAGCCGATCTGATGACCGCCGTCACGATCAGGCCCTCTCGCGGTACTGCGGGCCTCGGCGTGCTGGAGGACCTCGAGCACAGCGAGCGCCTCGCCGGCATCCGTCACGGTGAGATCGGCTCCCTCCACTCCTGGGAGCTCGTCACGGCCGTCGACGGCCCTGGCACCCGGCTGACCCTCTTCCTGGCCGGCTGTCCGTTGCGCTGCCTCTACTGCCACAACCCCGACACCCTGAAGATGAAGGATGGGGAGTCGGTCACCGCGACCGAGCTGCTCGAGCGCATTCGCCGCTACATCCCAGTCTTCCGGGCCACCGGCGGCGGCCTGACCGTCTCCGGTGGAGAGCCGCTCATGCAACCCGCGTTCCTGACCCGCCTGCTCCAGGGCGCGAAGGAGATGGGCGTCCACACCACGATCGACACGTCCGGCTTCCTCGGCACCTACGCCAGCGAGAAGCTGCTCGACGCCGTCGACCTCGTCCTGCTGGACGTCAAGTCCGGCGAGGCGGACACGTACCAGAGGGTGACCGGACGCGAGCTCGCCCCGACCCTCTCGTTCGGCCGACGGCTCAGCGACCGCGGCACAGCGATCTGGATGCGCTACGTCCTCGTGCCCGGGTTGACCGACGGCGTCGAGAACGTCGAGCTGGTCGCCGAGTACGCGGCCAGCCTGCGCACGGTGCAGCGCGTCGAGGTGCTCCCGTTCCACCAGATGGGGCAGGACAAGTGGAACCGGCTCGGGATGGAGTACCAGCTCGGGGACACGGCGCCGCCGACGGCGGAGCTCACCGAGCGGGTCCGCGACCAGTTCCGCAGCCGCGGCCTCACGGTCTACTGAGGGCCTCACGGTCTACTGAGGGCCTCACGGTCTACTGAGGGGCCGAGCTGCGGGTGGTCACCCCGACCCGCGGTCCCGCCGCGCCTGGCGCGTGAGCAGGCCCGCCAGCCCCGAGGCCTGAGGCCCGCGGAGGAGGCCCGCGTGGTGGCGGTGCTGCGCTGCGAGCGGTTCGTGGACATGGCCCCGGGCGAGATCCACGCCATCCTGCTGGACGAGGGCACCTACCTGCGCTCGGTGGCCACCATGTACCGGCTGCTGCGCAAGCGCGGGGAGGTCCGGGAGCGGCGCCGCCGGGCCACGTCAGCTCCCCGACCAGGACGCGGCCAACTCGGTCCGAGGGTGGCGGCCAGGCCCACGAGGGCGAGGGCGAGGAAGAACCCGGGGGACGAACTCATCCCCGCTCTCGTACCCCACCACGGCCGCGGTAGGACGAAGCTGCGCGCCCGCCGCGAGAGCTGACGGCCGTGGACCGGTGTCGCGGACGGCACGAAGCCGTGGGACGCCCACAGTGTCCTCACCAGCTCCGTGGGTCGCGCGGAACCCGTCCGGAACCGGTAGACGGGCTCCTCGAGAGGGTTGCGCAGGACCAGTCCGTACCCGCCCCCGGTCGGCGAGGTCACTCGCCCGAGCTCTCGCTCACATCCGGGTCAGCACCGGGATCTGCCTTGAGCAGCGGGGGTGCCAGGAGCGCCTCGGCGAGCGGCACGGCGACCAGCCCGACCTGCCACTCCCGTGCGCCGAGCCGTCGCAGCTCCTCGCCCACGGACCCGGGTGTGATCGGCTTCGGGGGGGCCCATGCGAGGCGACGCTGGAAGTCGGGGGTGAGGAGGTTCTCCTGCGGCAGGTGGTGCTCGGACGCCAGGTCGCGCACGCGTGCCCGCACGTTGTCCAGGCGGACCGCGCCATCCGGGTTCTTGTCCGTCCAGCTGCGGGGAGGAGGAAGCGTGTCGCCGAGGGGCCCGCGACGGGGCGGGAGGTCCCCCGCGTCGAGAGCGAGTGCCCGTTCGACGGCGTCGGCCCAGACGGTGATCCGGCGGACGGCGCCGCGGTTGCGGTACTCGCGCATGCCGGCGAGCTCACCGCGGGACGCGGGCTGCGACTGCGCCGCGGCGACGATGGCGGCGTCGGGCAGGATGCGCCCGGGGGAGATGTCGGCCCGTTCGGCCTCGATCTCCCGAGCGTGCCAGAGCTCGCGGACGATGGCGAGACCTCGGGGAGCGCGGACCAGGTGCGAGCCGGAGGTGCGTCGCCACCGGTCGACGCGGGGCGAGGGCGGGGGAGCGGTACGGACGGCCTCGAACTCCTCCAGGGCCCAGGCCAGCTTCCCGCTCCCCTCCAGGTCTCGGGCGAGCACGTCGCGCAGCTCGACCAGCACCTCGACGTCGAGCGCCGCGTAGCGCAGCCAGCTCTCGGCCAGCGGCCGGACGGACCAGTCGACCGCGGAGTGCTCCTTGGCCAGGCCCAGACCCAGCTCATTCGCCACCATCGGACCCAACCCCACCCGCTCACGGCCGAGGAGCCGTCCGGCCAGCTCGGTGTCGAAGAGCCGCGAGGGGACCAGCCCGAGCTCAGCGAGGCAGGCCAGGTCCTGGTTGGCGGCGTGCAGGACCCACTCGACGCCGTCGAGCGCCGCGGAGAGCTCACTCAGGTCGGGGCACTGCCGGGGGTCGATCAGGGCGGTGCCGGCACCGGCCCGGCGTAGCTGCACGAGGTAGGCGTGCTGGCCGAACCGGTAACCCGAGGCGCGCTCGGCGTCCACGGCCACCGGACCCTCGCCGTCGGCCATGGCATCGACGACACGACGGAGGGCGGCGGGCGAGGTGACGACGTCGGGGACGCCGTCGGCGGGCTCGAGGAGCTGGCGGAGCTCGGCCGCCTCCGGCTCGGGGTCGGTGTCCACCTCGGTGCGTGCGTCCGTCATCGCTTGCGGCTCAACGGGCTGACGTTGTCCGGGATCGGCGGTAGCCCGGCAGTGTTGCAGGTCATCAGCGCCCAGGCGCGTAGGTGCGGGGCGAGGTCGGTGCTGCCGGGCGTCCAGGAGGCACGGATCTCGATCTCCACCTCGCCGGAGCGCAGGTGCAGGCCGCCGAAGGTCTCCGAGAGCACCCGGGTGACCGTGCCGGAGAGGGAGTGGAAGTCGGCGCCCTCGGACTCCAGCGCCTCGACCAGCCAGGACCAGCCCACCTCTCCGAGCATCGGATCGGCACCGAACTCGTCCTCGAGCTGCGCCCGGGCCATCACGATGACGCGGAACTGCCCGTTCCAGGCCTCTTGGCCCTCCGGGTCGTAGAGCACCACGAAGCGTCCGCTGCCGAGGATGTCGTCCGGGTCGCGGGAGGGGTTGACCTCCCCGGTGAGCGCGAGGGCGTACGGGGCGATCCGCGTCGGCGCGGGGACCTCTTCCAGGTGGAGCTCGGGGCGCAGGCGGTGCCCACGCAAGCTCAGCAGGGCCGCCTCGAAGTCAGGGGGCGCCACCGGCGTGTTCTGCGCGTTCACCTGCTCAGGCTAGGCGCCGTGGTGGCATCGGCGAGCCTCCGCCACGCCGCTACTACGCTGTTCGCACCGACCGGGAAGAGGACAGCGCATCCATGACCGTTCCCCAGGCGTCCATCCGACCCGTCATCCTCGGCGGGGACATCGGTGCGTACGCGACGGCGCGTGCGTTCCACGAGGCGTTCGGTGTCAGGTCGGTAGTCGTCGCGGGGATCTCCACGGGGGCCGTGGCTCGCTCGCGGATCGTCGACCACCGGATCGTCGGCGACCTCGACAGTGCGGCCACCCTCGTGGCCGCGCTCCGCGCCATCGCCGCGGAGGAGCCGGAGCGGACGCACATCGTCCTCGGCAGCGCGGACTGGTTCGTGCACACGCTCAGTGAGCACCGGGCGGAGATCCTCGCGGACCGGACGAACGTCGTCGTCCCTTATGTGGATACCCGGACGCTCGACGCGGTGACCGACAAGGCGGCGTTCTCCCGGCTGTGCGCCGAGCTGGACATCCCGCACCCGCGCACACGGGTCGTGCGCGTGGGGGCCGCCGAGGACGTCGACGGCGAGCTCACGTTCCCGGTGGTGGTCAAAGCGGCTTCCTCGACGGACTTCCACGCCGTGGAGTTCGTGGGCAAGCGCAAGGTCGACATAGTGCCCGACGCGGCGAGCCTGCGGGCGCTGCTCGCCCGGATGGTGCAGGCCGGCTTCGCCGGTGAGGTCGTGGTGCAGGAGTTCGTGGGCGGCGGTGACGAGCAGATGGCCGCCGTCAACGCGTTCTGCGGCCCTGACGGCGGTGTCGAGTTCCTGCTCTTCGGCCAGGTGCTCCTCGAGGAGCACACGCCGAACGGCCTCGGTAACTCGGTCGCTCAGATCACCGGTGGTGCTGATGCGCACGACGAGGCGGTCTCGCACGCCCGGAGGCTGCTCGAGCACGTCGGATGGAGCGGGTTCGCGAACCTCGACATGAAGCGTGATCCCCGCGACGGCACCTACCGCTTCCTCGAGCTCAACCCACGGGTGGGGCGCAGCGGCTACGCCGTGACGGCCGCCGGTTACAACGTCGGCAAGATGTACGCGCGGGCTTACGCTTCCCCGCCCGACGGGCCCGAGGCGCTCGACGGGTCCGAGGCGCTCGACGGGCCCGAGGCGCTCGACGCGCCAGGTATGCCACCGGGCACGGGTTCGGGCATGGGGCCGATGGACGGCGTCGTCGCGACCAACGAGCACCTCTTCACGGTGGTGCCGTTGGCGCTCCTGAAGCGCTACGTGAGCCCGCCCGTGTGGGAGCGGATCCGGTCCCTTCGCAAGCGCGGAGCGGTGACGAACCCGTACCTCTACGCGGTGGAGCGCGATCCCCGACGCTGGGCGTACATCGCGGTCGCGATGGTGAACCAGTTCCGTAAGTTCGCCGAGCACCATCGCCCCTCGGGCTGAGGTCCGAGCCGGGAGCCCAGGGTTCTAGCCGAGCAGGCTCGTGCCCGTGTAGAAGTGCAGCACCGGGATGCCGAGCTCCTCGCGGGCACGGGAGGCCCAGTCCTGGTGGAACGTGTCCTCGACGGCGTGCGGCCGGGTGACGACGATGATCTCGTCCGCCCGCAGGTTGTTGATCGCCTGCCGGAGTGCGGGCAACGGGTCGTCGGTCACCACGGTGCCGTGCGCAGTCGCGCCCGCCGCGGCGAAGAGGGACAGGGAGCGCTCCAACGCCTCGGAGGCATCCTGACGGGCGTCCTCGTCCGTCTCCTTGTGGGTGATCGAGTCCCACGCCTCACGCAGCTCGAGCAGGCTCAGGTGGTTGATCAGGTCCGCGAGCACGTGGCGCTCCGTGTCCGCCGGGACGAGGACCTCGAAGCTCGTCTCCGGGTCGTCGTGCAGCTTCAGGATGTTCGTGACATCGCCCTCGCGGAGGCCATCTTCGGTCAGCACAATGATCGTCGGCATGGCCCGAGCATAGTGCGGCGTT